>JAUNUE010000074.1 GCA_030538335.1 Allobrachymonas sp.
GTGCCCATTGCATGCTGTTGTCTATATGGGCACTGGTGTTGTTTTGTTGCGCCCAGTCTCCCGCCAGCCGTGCGGCCTCCCATGCGGAGCAGGCCAGGATGAGGTGGTCGTAACCGTCGCTGGCTGCGTGCTGGCTGCTTGAAAGGTGCCAGCGGTGCTGCGCCGTTTTTTGCAGGGCCACCACCCGTTGGCCCAGCGCCAGCCGAGCGCCTGCCGCCTGCAGCCAGGCCAGCGTGGGTTCTGGCAAAACCTGGCCAAAGGGCACAAGCGCAATCAGCGCGTCTGATGATTGGGGTTGGCTCAGCAGGGCATCGTGCAGCACGCGCAAAAAGACTGCGCCGCTGGTGTGCTCAGGCGCGCTGTTGAAGGCGGCTACACACAGCGGCACGATCAGGCTGCGCATCACCTGTTCTCCCAAACCTTGGCACACATCGGCCACGGTGTGGTGGGCAGGACAGGTGAAGGCCTGAAGCTGCCAGCGGGCAGCGGTGGTGAGGAAGCGGTATTTCTCTGCCCAACTCCAGCCCCTGGCCTGCATAACTGCCTGCAGCACGGCCAGTTGTGGCGTAAAAGCCTTGGCAGGCAGCCGCAAGCCATGCCCTTCGGGCGTGCGCAGATCCAGCGGCAGGCGCAGCAGCAGGCGCTGTGGGTCTGCATGCACGGTGCGCATCAGATCGAGCGTGGCGTTGTAGGCACCCAGCAAGATGTGCTGGCCGTTGTCCAGTGCCGCGCCCGGCACATCGTTGCGCGGTACGCTGCGTGCCCGCCCGCCTGCCGTGCGGCTGGCTTCAAACAGCGTGACCTGTGCACCAAGCTGAACCGCCCGCACGGCGGCAGCACAACCGGCCCAGCCTGCGCCGACGATGGCGATATGGGGCGTGGATGTGCGCATGGAGTCGGCAGGTATCGTCATGCAGGCATGCGCCCCAGCGCCTGCACTTTCCACGCCAGCCAGAACTTGCGCAGTGGTGTCAGCACAGTGCGGCGGTCAAGCACCTGAAAGCCGTCTTTTTCGATTTCGCACAACAGGTCGCGGTAGATGGCGGCCATCATCAAGCCCGGTTTTTGCGCGCGCCGGTCGGCAGCGGGCAGCAGGGCCAGGGCTTCTGCGTAACATTGGTGCGCCTGCGCAGCCTGATGGCGCATCAGCTCCACAAACGCCGGGCTGTGCTGGCGTTGCAGCAGGCTGGCTTCGCTCACGCCAAAGCGCTGGCATTCGTCAGCAGGCAGGTAGATGCGCCCGCGTAGCGCATCTTCGCCCACATCGCGGATGATGTTGGTGAGTTGCAGCGCACGGCCCAAGCGGTGCGCGTAATCGGTGGTGGCCGCTTGCGTTTGGCCGAAGATGCGCGCCGACACTTCGCCGACGATGCCTGCCACCAGATGGCAATACTGTTGCAGCGCTTCGCGGGTTTCGTAACGGTGCGCATGCAGATCCATATGGCAGCCTTCGACCACGGCAAGCAGGTGCCGGGCTTCAATGCCAAATTGCGCGGCGTGCGGTAGCAGCGCCTGGGTCACAGGGTGGCTGGGCTTGCCTGCGTAAGCCTGTTCCACTTCCTGTGCCCACCAGCCGAGTTTGGCCGCAGCCACCTCCGGCTCTAAGGCCTCATCCACCACATCGTCCACTTCGCGGCAAAAGGCGTAGAAGGCGGTGATGGTGGCGCGCTCTTGCGGTGGCAGGAACAGGAAGGCGTAGTAAAAGCTGCTGCCCGCCGCGGCGGTTTTTTGCTGGACGTAGGCTTGGGGCGAAGCGGCTGGCGCGGGTGAAGACATGGTTTCAATACAGAAAAACAGGAGCCGCTTGCGCAGCCATGCGCCGATTGTGCCGCATGCGCAGCAGGTGCCTAGGGCAAAAGCTGTTTGCCCAATCCGCGAGCGGCTACCAGCAGCCAGTCGCCCAGATGCAGCACAGGCCGGGTGGTAACGGCTGCAGCGCCCAGGCGGCGTGTTTTCTGCCCGATGCGCCAGCCACCCTGCACCACCATCTGCAATTCCAGCGCAGCCATGCGGCTGCCTTTGCGCGGGTGTTGTGCCAGTCGCCGGGGCAGGGGGCTGCCTTGCTGCATCAGCGCGTCGGTAGGGTCAAGCAGCGTTTGCAGCAGCCGGGCTTGTGCGTTTTTGCTTGCGGTTTGCGGCTGCCTGGGGTCAATGCCCAAAGGCTGGCATACCGATTCGGGCAGGTAATAGCGCTGGCGGGCAATATCCACCGAAATATCCTGCCAGAAGTTGTAGTACTGCAAGGCGGTGCAGATGGCGTCGCTTTGCGCCAGGCTTTCGGCATCGTCGATGCCGTAGAGGTGCAGCATCAAACGGCCTACCGGGTTGGCCGAATGGCGGGCGTAATCGGCCAGTTCATCCCAATCAGCGTACACATGGCCGTTGGCGGTATGGCGCACGTCGCGCTCAAACGCCGTGATCAGGTCGTGCAGGGGTTGCTGCGGCAAGCTGTGTTGGCGGATGGCGGCTTGCAAAGGTTGCATGACCGCGTGCCAGGGCTGCCCGGATGCCACATCAGGCGATGCGCAGGCTGCGTTCAGTGCCTCGCGGTAGCCCTGCAGATTCGCCAGGCGTTGTTCCGCAGACGCATCCCCTTCGTCAGCCAGATCGTCTGCCGTGCGTGCAAAGTGGTACAGCGCCACCACAGCAGGTCGGATGGGCTGCGGGCACAGCCAGCCGGCCACGGGAAAATTCTCGTAATGGGTGGAGGGGTGGTTGTCAGGGGCAGTGCGCACGGCTGCTGCGAGTTGTTGGTCTGGTAGTCGGCAAATTGTGAGCCGTTCGCCTTGAGGTATCGAAGGGCCAAACGATGGGGCCAAGGCTTCGATACCCTTCGACTTTGCTCAGGACAGGCCTCAGCCCGAACGGGTCAAGAGGCAATGGCCTGGTTGTTTTTGGAAACCGTTTTAGTGGTGCGCGGAGCCGGACTCGAACCGGCACACCATTGCTGGCGTCAGGACCTAAACCTGGTGCGTCTACCAATTTCGCCACCCGCGCAGGCCCCGCCAAGGGCTTGGGTGCCTTGGCAAAGGGGAATTGCGCATTCTAGCTTAAGGCTATGCCGTTTTGGGCGCTGCCGTTTGCCGGATGCAGTCGGCAAACAGCGAGACATTGCCCTTGTTGTCCACCTCTTCCACCAGGCCGTGGATGTCGGTCTCGAACCCAGGGCATTCCTGCGAAAACACGCGCGAGAATTTTAGGTAATCGACGATTTTCTTGTTGAACACCTCGCCCGGAATCAGCAGGGGAATGCCCGGCGGATACGGCGTGACCAGGCTGGTGGTGATGCGGCCTTCCAGTTCATCCACCGGCACGCGCTCGGTCTGGCGGCGGGCTATTGCCGCGTAGGCATCGGCCGGGCGCATGGCGGGGGTGAGGTCGCTCAAATACATGTCGGTGGTGAGGCGCGCAATGCCGTGGCGCGAATACATCTGGTGCACCATCTGGCACATGTCTTTCAGGCCCATGTGCTGGTAGCGTGCGCCGCCTGCGCGGCCTGCCATCTGTGCGCAGAACTCGGGCATGACGCGCCACATCGGCTGGTTCTTGTCGTGGTCGTCCTTGAACTGCTGCAGGGCTGTGACCAGTGTGTTCCACCGGCCCTTGGTGATGCCGATGGTGAACATGATGAAGAAGCTGTAGAGGCCGGTTTTTTCCACCACCACGCCGTGCTCGGCCAGGTATTTGGTGACGATGCTGGCGGGGATGCCTGTTTTCTCAAACCGCCCGTCCATGTTCAGGCCCGGCGTGACCACCGTGCACTTGATCGGATCGAGCATGTTGAAGCCCGCGGCCAGGTTGCCAAAGCCGTGCCAGTTGGCGCTTTTGGTGGTGCCTACTTTCAAGATCCAGTCTTGCGCACGACCTATGCCTTCGTCTACCAGCCGGTCTGGCCCCCACACCTTGAACCACCAGTCGGTCCTGCCAAAATCTTCATCCACCTTGCGCATGGCGCGGCGGAAGTCGAGCGATTCCGACAGGCTTTCTTCCACCAGCGCGGTGCCGCCCGGCGGCTCCATCATGGCTGCAGCCACGTCGCAGCTCGCGATGATGCTGTACTGCGGGCTGGTGGAAGTGTGCATCAGATAGGCTTCATTGAACAGATGCCGATCAAGCGCTTGCGTTTGCGCATCCTGCACCAGCACATGGCTGGCCTGGCTGATGCCTGCCAGCAGTTTGTGCACCGATTGGGTGGAGTACACCACCGAATGCTTGGGGCGCGGCCGCTTTTTGCCCATGGCGTGAAAGGGGCCGTAGAAGGAATGGAAGGCCGCGTGCGGCAACCAGGCCTCGTCAAAATGCAGGTTGTCGACGTAGCCGTCGAGCGTTTTCTTGATGACCTCGGTGTTGTAGAGCACACCGTCGTAGGTGGATTGCGTGAGGCTCAGGATGCGCGGCTTCACAGTCTTGGCATCTACGCCTTTGAGCAGTGGGTTGCGCGCAATCTTGGCGCGGATGCGTGCCGGTTCAAACTCGCTTTTGGGAATCGGGCCGATGATGCCGTAGTGGTTGCGCGTGGGGCGCAGAAACACCGGAACCGCACCCGTCATGATGATGCTGTGCAGAATCGATTTGTGGCAGTTGCGGTCGACCACCACCACATCGCCCGGCGCCACGTTATGGTGCCACACGATCTTGTTCGATGTGGAGGTGCCGTTGGTGACGAAAAAGCAATGGTCGGCATTGAAAATGCGCGCAGCATTGCGCTCGCTTTCGCCAATCGCGCCGTTGTGGTCGAGCAGTTGGCCGAGCTCTTCCACCGAGTTGCACACGTCGGCACGCAGCATGTTTTCGCCGTAAAACTGGTGATACATCTGGCCGATGGGGCTTTTCAAAAACGCCACGCCGCCCGAGTGCCCAGGGCAGTGCCACGAGTACGAGCCGTCTTCAGCATAGTCAAGCAACGCCTTGAAAAACGGCGGCTGGATGCCTTCAAGGTAAGACTTGGCCTCGCGGATGATGTGCTTGGCCACAAACTCCGGCGTGTCTTCGAACATGTGGATGAATCCATGCAGTTCGCGCAAGATGTCATTCGGCAGATGCTGGCTGGTCTTGGTCTCACCGTGCAGATAGATGGGCACGTCTTCGTTCTTGCGGCGCACTTCGCTGATGAAGCTGCGCAGATTCACTACGGCAGGCGGCGGCAGCCCCGGTTCATCGGCCAGAAATTCCTCATCGTCAATCGACAGAATGAAAGCGCTGGCACGGCTTTGCTGCTGGGCAAACTGACTCAGGTCGCCGTAGCTGGTGACGCCCACTACCTCAAAGCCCTCTGCTTCAATGGCTTCGGCCAATGCGCGGATGCCCAAGCCCGAGGTGTTGTCAGAGCGGTAGTCTTCGTCGATGATGACAATGGGGAAGCGGAATTTCAAGGCTTGATCTCCAGAAAAAAGCTTGTTGTGGGCGGGTTCTTCAGCGCAATTGCGCATCATACGGCTTGCGCATGACGCCGTTGCCACTGTGTTGCCGCTGCTTACGCATTGATTTCCAGCTCGGCCAGTTGTTCGGCTTCGCGGGCCTGGCGCAGTGCTGCCAGCACTTCACCCAGATCGCCTTCCATTACGTAGGCCAGCTTGTACAGCGTGAGGTTGATGCGGTGGTCGGTCAGCCGCCCTTGTGGAAAGTTGTAGGTGCGGATGCGGTCGCCGCGGTCGCCGCTGCCGACCAGCCCCTTGCGCAGCGCGGCTTCTTTGGCGGCGCGCTCGCTGCGCTCTTTTTCCTGGATGCGCGCCTGCAACACTTGCAAGGCCTTGGCCTTGTTGCTGTGCTGGCTGCGGCCATCCTGGCATTCGGCAACTATCCCTGTGGGCAGGTGCACCACGCGCACGGCCGAGTCGGTCTTGTTGATATGCTGGCCGCCAGCGCCACTGGCGCGGAAGGTGTCGATGCGCAAATCGGCCGGGTTGAGTTGCACGGCCTGCGTGGGGTCGGGTTCGGGCATTACGGCCACAGTACAGGCACTGGTGTGGATGCGGCCTTGCGCTTCGGTTTCGGGCACGCGCTGCACGCGGTGGCCGCCTGATTCAAACATCAGGGTGCCGTACACGCCGGTGTGCGTGTCGCTGCTGTGGGCGCCCTCCATGCGCAGCACAATTTCCTTGTAGCCGCCCAGTTCGGCGGGCGATTCGCTCATGGTTTCCACGCGCCAGCCCTGTGCTTCGGCATAGCGCGTATACATGCGTGCCAGGTCGCCGGCAAACAGGGCCGACTCGTCGCCGCCTGTGCCGGCGCGGATTTCAAGGTAAGCAGGGCGGGCTTCGTCAGGGTCTTTGGGCAACAGCAAGCGTTGCAGCTCGTCTTCAAGCTCCAGCAGTTCGGCTTCGCCACTGGTGATTTCTTCTTCCGCCAGGGCGGCCATGTCGGCATCTTCAAGTAGCTCACGTGCAGCCTCCACATCGCGTTGCACCTGCTGGTAGCGTTGCCAGCGTCCGGCAATCTGCGTCACTTCATTGTGCTCGCGCGACAGGGCCAGGAACTTGTCCATGTCCTGCATGATGTCTTCGCGGCTGAGCAGAAAGTCAAGCTCGCTCAGGCGTTCGGCAAAGCGGAGGAGTTGGGTACGAAGGAAAGGTTTCACAAAGCCATCATATAAATACCAAGCCTATATGCTACAGAGGGTCGACCATCTTGCCGGGCTTCGCATCTCTTTTTTGCACAAGTACGCTTCAGACGACAGCCTGTTTGTGCTTGCATTTGGCTGCCGCCAGTGGTGCACGGCAGGGTGTTCAGCGCGGAGTTGACACAGGCTCTAAAATACGCGGTTGTTTTACGGCCCGCAGTGGGGAGTGATTGTGACTTTTATTATCAACAACTGGTACTGGTTCCTGATGGCCATTGGCAGCGGCGTGCTGATTGCCTTCCCCGAAATTCTGGGCGATGGCAGCACCAAGGGCATTGATCTGAACGAGGCCGTGCGCCTGATGAACCGCGAAAAGGGCGTGCTGGTGGATATTCGTGAGCCTGCCGAGTTTGCCCAGGGCCGGGTCGCGCAGGCGCGCAACATTCCCATGGCAGAGTTGAACGAGAAGCTGCCTGGTGCCATCAAGAACAAGAACCTGCCGGTCTTGTTCATCTGCGCCTCGGGCTTGCGTTCGGCACGTGCGGCGAAGATGGCACAGAAGCTGGGGTTTGAGAATGCCCATTCGGTAGCCGGGGGCATGCAGGCGTGGCGCAAGGCGAACATGCCGGTTATGGCACCATCGGATCAGAGTGCTGCAGCATAGGTTTTGCCGCACGCCAGCTTGAACCATTCCGATTTCGCCATGCCTAACGTCACGATCTACACCACGGGTACCTGCCCCTATTGCATCCTCGCCAAAAAATACCTGCAGCAGCGCGGTGTTGAGGAGCTTGACGAGATACGCATCGACAAAGACCCGGCCTTGCGCACCGCCATGATGGAGCGCACGCAGCGCCGCACCGTGCCGCAGATTTATATCGGCGACCACCATGTGGGTGGCTACGATGATCTGGTCGCGCTGGACAAGGAAGGCGGCCTGATGCCTTTGCTGGCAGCTTGATTTTGCCAGCGGGTTGCCTCCGCTGGCAGCGCCATTTTCGCCTGTCATAATCAGCGTTTTCCTTTCTGAAAGCAAAACGCCATGGCCGATGCCACCCAAGACTCCCAAGAGCCCGTGTTCAGTATCCAGCGGGTGTACCTCAAAGAAGCCTCGCTTGAGCAGCCCAATTCCCCGGCCATTCTTCTTGAGCAAGAGCAGCCCGGCGTGGAAATCCAGATCGGCGTGGAAGGTGCGCAAATTGCCGACGGCGTTTTTGAAGTGGGCGTTACCGGTACGGTGCACACCAAAGTCAAGGAACGCACGCTGTTCCTCGCCGAAGTCAAACAGGCGGGGATTTTTGAAATCCGCGGCCTAACGCAAGAGCAAGTCGCGCATGCGCTGGAAGTGGCTTGCCCGCAGATCGTGTTTCCGTATTTGCGCGGCAACGTGGCCGACCTGATTCAGCGCGCCGGTTTCCCGCCGGTGCATCTTGGCGAAATCAACTTCCAGGGCATGCAGGAACAACGCCGCGAGGAAGAAGCCAAAGGTGCCAACAACGGCACGGGCAACGGACACGCTCCCGACGCTGCCAACGAATAAACGATGTTGCATGCCCCATAAGGGCGAGCAGCTTGCACGTTCAGGATAACTGACGATGAAGATAGCCGTA
>JAUNUE010000075.1 GCA_030538335.1 Allobrachymonas sp.
AGTTTGGCTTCGGGCGTGGCTTCGGCCAGAAAGTCGTCCACGCCGGCTTCGGCGGCAATGGCGGTGGCCGTCAGGCGGTTGTCGCCGGTCACCATCACGGTCTTGATGCCCATGCGGCGCAGTTCGGCAAAGCGCTCGCGGATGCCACCCTTGACAATGTCTTTCAGTTCGACCACCCCCAGCGCCTGCGCACCTTCACTCACCACCAGCGGCGTCGCGCCACGGCGCGCCACATCGTCCACTTGGGCCTGCAAGGCCGCGGGCCAGGCAGCGCCCTGCCCGGCGAGGTGGCGCTGGATGGCGTCGCCAGAACCTTTGCGGATGCTGCGGCCATTCCAGTCGATGCCGCTCATGCGGGTCTGCGCAGTGAAGTGCACAAACTCGGCACCGGGCGTTTCGATATCGCCACCGCGCTGGTTCAGCACCTGCTTGGCCAGCGTCACAATGCTGCGGCCTTCGGGCGTTTCATCGGCCAATGACGACAGCAGCGCTGCCTCGGCCAGCGTTTTTTCGCTCACACCGGGCGCAGGCAAAAAGCTCGATGCCTGCCGGTTGCCCAGCGTGATGGTGCCGGTCTTGTCGAGCAGCAACACGTCCACATCACCGGCCGCCTCCACTGCCTTGCCCGAGGTGGCGATCACGTTTTTTTCCATCATGCGGCCCATGCCCGCCACGCCAATGGCGCTGAGCAGGCCGCCGATGGTGGTGGGGATGAGGCATACGAGCAGGGCGATCAGCACCGTCACACTCACCGGGCGGCCCTGCCCGCTGGCCTGCACGCTGAAGATGGAAAACGGCAGCAGCGTGGCCGTGGCCATGAGGAAGGTCAAGGTGAGTGCCACCAGCAAAATCGTCAGCGCGATTTCGTTCGGGCTTTTCTTACGCTTGGCACCTTCGACCATGCCAATCATGCGGTCAAGAAAAGTCTCGCCCGGATTGGTGCTGATGCGCACCACGAGCCAGTCAGACAAGACGCGCGTGCCGCCCGTGACCGAGCAGAAATCGCCACCCGATTCACGGATCACCGGGGCCGATTCGCCCGTAATGGCCGACTCGTCCACCGAGGCCACGCCTTCGATCACCTCACCATCGCCCGGCACGGTGTCGCCCGCCTCGATCAGCACCACATCGCCCTTGCGCAGGTTTTGCGAGGGGAAATCTTCGGTGGCCGCACCGTACCGCGGTTCGGCCATTTTTTTGGCGAGTACGGTTTTTTGCAAGCCTTTGAGCGATGCGGCCTGCGCCTTGCCGCGCCCTTCGGCCATGGCTTCGGCAAAATTGGCAAACAGCACGGTGAACCACAGCCACAACGTGATGGCGAGGATGAACCAACTCGGCTCCTCACCCTGCTGCACCAGCGACTGGATGTACAGCCCGGTGCACATCACACTGCCCAGCCACACCACAAACATCACGGGGTTCTTGAGCTGCGCCAGCGGCGACAGGCGCTTGAGGGCATCGACTGCGGCCTGGCGCAGCAAACCAGCGTTGTAAAAGGATGAAGTGTTGCTGGCCATCAACGCGCTCCCATCACCATCTGCAATTGCTCGACCAGCGGACCCAGCGCCAGTGCAGGCAGAAAGGTAAGCGCCCCCACGACCACCACCACCACGATCAGCAGGAAGATGAACAAGCCCCCGTGCGTAGGCAGCGTGCCTGCCGATGGCGGCACCACTTTCTTACCCGCCAGGCTGCCCGCCAGCGCCAGCACCGCCACCATGATGGCGTAGCGCCCCCACAGCATGGCAAGGCCCAGCGCGGTGTTGTAGTACGGCGTATTGGCGTTCAGCCCGCCAAACGCGCTGCCGTTGTTGTTGGCCGCCGAAGAAAACGCATACAGCACCTGCGACAGGCCATGCGCACCTGGGTTGCTGATGGCAGCGCGCCCGGCAGGCAGCATAACGCTCACCGCCGTGCCCAGCAAGGCCGCCAGCGGTGTTGCCAGAATCGCGACCGAAGCCATCTTGATCTCGAATGCGCCGATTTTTTTGCCCAGGTACTCCGGCGTGCGCCCGATCATCAGCCCCGCGACAAACACCGCCAGCATGGCAAACACCAGCATGCCGTACAGGCCCGAACCGGCACCGCCAAACACCACTTCGCCCAACTGGATCAGCCACATCGCCACCAGCCCGCCCAGCGGCATCAGCGGATCGTGCATGCTGTTGACGGCGCCGCACGCCACTGCGGTGGTGATGGCGACAAACAGCACCGAGGCAGAAATGCCAAAGCGCAGCTCCTTGCCTTCCATATTGCCGCCGGGGTGCAGGTCAGATGCCTGGATGTCCACCCCCAGCCGCGCCAGCAGCGGATTGCCCGATTGTTCTGCCCACCACACCACCGTCAACATCACCAGCAGCACGCACGCCATCGCCGCCAGCAAGGCCAGGCCCTGCCGCTGCGCGTGCACCATATGGCCAAAGGTGAAGCACAAGGCTGTGGGGATGAGCATGAGCGCCAGCATCTCCAGCATATTCGACAGGGGCGTGGGGTTCTCCAGCGGATGCGCCGAGTTGGCGTTGAAAAAGCCGCCGCCGTTGGTGCCGAGGTGCTTGATCGCCACCTGGCTCGCCGCCGGGCCGAGCGCAATGGTTTGCGTGGCGGCATCGGCACCTGCCGTGGCCGTATCCGGCTGCACCACTGCCGCCTGCACCGCGGGCTGCCAGGTCTGCACCACGCCCTGGCTGACTAACGCCAGGGCCAGCACAACGGACAAGGGCAGCAGCACATACAGCACGGCACGCACCATGTCGACCCAGAAATTGCCAATGCCGCTTGCCAGCTTGCGCGTAAAGGCGCGGATTAAGGCCACCGCCACAGCCATGCCGGTGGCGGCGGAGAGAAAATTCTGCACCGTAAGCCCCAGTATTTGCGTGGCGTAGGCCATGGTGGTTTCGCCCGCATAGCTTTGCCAGTTGGTGTTGCTGACGAAGCTGACCGCGGTGTTGAAGGCCAAGTCGGGGCTGACCGCCGGTTGCTGCATCGGGTTGAGCGGCAACCACGCCTGCACACGTTGCAACACATAAAGCAACAGCACGCCCAGAGCGCCAAACACCAGCACGGCCGCAGCGTAGTGTGGCCACGGCATGTCATCGTCTTCGCGCACACCGGCTAGGCGGTACAGTACGCGCTCTATGGATTGCTGCCAGCGCATGCCAGCCGGTATCCGCCCCTGGAACACCCCGGCCATATAGCGCCCCAAGGGCCAGGCCAGCGCCAGCAACACGGCAAAAAAGACGACGGCCTGCAACACACCGCTGCTGTTCATGAGAAATACTCGGGGTAAAACAACACCACCACCAGGTAGATGAACAGGGCGATGACCACCAGCAGGGCCAGTCCGTAAAGCAGGCTCATGAGCGTGCTTCCAATTGGTCGAACCAGCGCACCAGGCCTGCGGCACCTGCAAAAAAGGCCAGCGTCAGCAAGATATACAAGGCATCTTTCATAAGGCTCTGCACCGAAAACCCAGACGCTGCCACTGTAAGACCGGCATCAGGCATGCATATCAAACTGGTGCAAAACCTTCAGGCCAAGGTATCAAGAAAATATCAAGATGCCGCACAGGCTCCAGAATTGACGTATGGATGGGGTTAACCCCTGTATTGCAAGGCCGCTTCGCTGCATTTCGAACGGTTGCGCTTTTTATAATCGCCGCAGTTTTTCGTTTTGTGGCAGTATTTTTACAAGGTTCTTGCATGCAGTTCATCCGCTTTTCCGACTTGTGCGCCAACGGCCAGGCCAAGGGCAAAAAAGTATTCATCCGCGCCGACTTGAATGTGCCGCAGGATGAAAACGGCGCCATCACCGAAGACACGCGCATCCGCGCTTCGTTGCCCGCCATCCAGATGGCGCTTGATGCCGGTGCTGCCGTCATGGTCACCTCGCATCTGGGTCGGCCCACAGAAGGTGAGTTCGACCCGGAGGATTCGCTGGCTCCGGTAGCACAACGTTTATCAGAACTGCTCGGGCGCGAAGTGCCGCTGGTCAGCGGCTGGGTGGAGGGCGTGGAAGTGCAGCCTGGCGAAGTGGTACTGCTGGAGAACTGCCGCCTGAACGTGGGCGAAAAAAAGAACAGCGCCGAACTGGCGAAAAAAATGGCCGCGCTGTGCGACATCTTCGTGCACGACGCTTTTGGCACCGCGCACCGTGCCGAAGGCACGACCTATGGCATTGCCCAGTACGCGCCCACCGCCAGCGCGGGGCCACTGCTGGCGGCCGAAATGGACGCCATCAGCAAAGCATTGGCCAGCCCCAAACGCCCGCTGATTGCGATTGTGGCGGGCAGCAAGGTCAGCACCAAACTCACGATTTTGCAAAGCCTCGCTGAAAAGGTAGACGGCCTGATCGTGGGCGGCGGCATTGCCAACACCTTCATGCTGGCCGAAGGGCTGCACATCGGCAAATCGCTGGCCGAAGGCGCGTTGGTGGACGAGGCCAAACAAGTCATCGAAAAGATGAAGGCGCGCGGCGCTGCCGTGCCGATTCCGGTGGATGTGGTCACGGCCAAAGCGTTTGCTGCCGACGCCAAGGCCGAAGTCAAGGACGTGAAGGATGTGCAGGAGGATGACATGATCCTCGACATCGGCCCGAAAACCGCGCAGATGCTGGCCGAGCAACTGAAAGCGGCTGGCACCATCGTCTGGAACGGCCCCGTGGGCGTGTTTGAGTTTGACCAATTCGCCCAAGGCACGCAAACCATCGCGCGCGCCATTGCCGACAGCCCCGCGTTCAGCATTGCCGGCGGTGGCGACACGCTGGCTGCCATTGCCAAATACGGCATCGAAAAGGATGTGGGTTATATCTCCACCGGCGGCGGCGCATTCCTCGAAGTGCTCGAAGGCAAAACCCTTCCCGCATTTGAGATTCTGGCCAAACGGGCGGGTTGAAGGGGTACTGGTACGGGTACGGGTACGGATACCGGACGCAGAGTTCGCAGAGAAAGCGCAAAGGACGCAGAAAAATAGAAAGCGGTTTTTGCAGAAGATTTGACAGCACAGCCATGCCCCAAGCTCAAGACAACCCTGCCAACCGCTGCCCGGTATGCCAGCAGCCCAACGCGTGTGCGGCAACTACAGGCGAAGCGAATTGCTGGTGCATGGAGCAAGCCCCCCTTCCACAAGAGGTGCGTGACCGTTTGCCAAGTAAGGATGCGTGCCTGTGCGCGGCTTGCTATGCCGTGTTGAGAAAAACAGGTGATGTGGTCAATTACGCAGACAAAAACTGACCTGCGCCAAGAATGCCAAGCACGGGCACAAAGATCAAACTGAAAGTGCAAAAACCAGAATTATTTTTGAATTTTTCTGCGTCTTTTGCGTCATCTTTGCGCCCTCTGCGTCCGGCTGTCCGTGCCCGCATTTCACAACTGATGCGTCACCAGCTTGAAGTCGGGGTCTTCTTCGTAGGTTTTGATGGCAAAGCCCAGGCTCGTCATGAGCCGCAGCATGCCGGTATTTTTGGCCAGCACCAGGCCGATGATTTCTTTCAGGCCTTTTTCGCGCGCCACGTCCATGATCGAGCGCATCATGCGTGATCCTATGCCCTTGCCCGCAAAATCATCCGCCACCAGCAGCGAAAACTCGCAACTGTTGCTGTCGGGGTTGGTGACGTAGCGCGACACGGCGATGATGCGGTCGGGCTTGTCGGGCGCGCCGTTGTTGTCCAGGTCTTCTGTGTCGCGCAACACCGCTACCAGCGCCATTTCGCGGTCGTAGTCGATCAGGGCAAAACGCGACAACATGGCGGGTGGTAACTCGGTAATGGCCGAGGCAAAGCGGTTGAAGCGGCTCTCGGGCGAAAGGGTGCGCACCAGGTCTTGCAGCATCTGCGCATCATCCGGGTGGATCGGCCGCACGGTGTAGACGCCATCATCGGGCAAGGGCCACGATTGCTCGAACCGCGCCGGGTACGGCAAGATGGACAGATGCTGGTAAGGCCGCGTGACCGATACGTTGTCGACCACGATGCGCGCATCCACCGCCACCGCGCCGTTTTCGTCCACGATGATGGGGTTGATGTCGAGCTCGCGCAACTGGGGCAGTTCGCACACCATTTCAGACACGCGCAGCAGCACCTGCTCGAGCGCCTCACGGTCTACCGGGTTGGCGCCGCGCCAGGCGTCCAGCGTTTGCGCCACGGCTGAATGTTCGATCATTTGCCGCGCAAGGAACTGGTTGAGCGGCGGCAGCTCCATCGCGCGCTGCGCGTAAAGCTCAACTGCCACGCCGCCCGCGCCGAAGGCGATGACGGGTCCGAAAGGCTCGTCGGTGACCATGCCGATGTACAGCTCGCGTCCGCGCGTCTGGTGCGCCATGCGCTGCACCGACACGCCGTTGATGCGGGCGCCGGGCATTTTGCGCGAAATGCTTTCCATCATGCGCTCGAAGATGTCGCGCACGCTCACGCCGTTCATCACGTTGAGCGCCACGCCGTCCACATCCGACTTGTGTGGAATGTCGGGCGAGTCGATCTTGAGCGCCACCGGGTAGCCCAACTGGCTTGCCAGCATGACGGCTTCGCTTGCGGTGCGCGCCAGAATGGTTTGCGTGACTGGAATATGGAAAGCCGACAGTACGGCTTTTGATTCCATTTCGGTCAGCACATGGCGGCGCTGCGCCAGCACGCCCTCGATCAGCATGCGCGCGCCCTCCACATCGGGCTTGGCCAGGTTGGTCAGCGGTGGCGGCGTTTGCTGCAGCGACTTCTGGTTGCGGTAGTACGCAGCGATATTGCCGAACGCGCTGACCGCCGCATCAGGCGTGCGGAAGGTGGGAATGTCGGCATGGGTGAGGATGGTGCGTGCCTCGTTCACCGAGGTATCGCCCATCACGCAGGCCAGCAAGGGCTTGTGGCAATCCTTGCGCGCAGCCGCCACCGCCTGCGCCTGCGCCTCCATCTCAAAGCCGGGCTTGGGCGTCTGGATGACCAGAATGCCGTCAATATTCGGATCATGTGCCGCCGCAGACAAGGCTGCCACGTAATGCGGTGCCTCGGCATTTTCAGAAATATCGATCAGGTCGGCCAGTGAAGCCTGTGGCAACAGTTGCGGCTGCAATTGCCGGGCGCTGGCTTCGCTCAACCGCCCCAGTTCCAGGCCGATGTCATGCGCGCGGTCTGCCGCCAATACGCCGGGGCCACCGCCGTTGGTGATGACGGCCAGTTTGTTGCCCACCGGCTGGTAACGCGCCGCCAGGCACTGCACGGCAGAAAACAATTCGCTGAACGAACCAATGCGCACCGCGCCGCCCCGGCGCAGGGCCGCATCAAATACCTCATCACTGCCTACCATGGCCGCAGAGTGCGTGATGGCGGCCTGGTTGCCGCCTTCATTGCGTCCCGCCTTGAGCACTACGACCGGCTTGGCCGTGGCCGCGGCGCGCAGCGCACTCATGAACTGGCGTGCGTTGGGGATGCCCTCGAGGTACACCACAATGCTCTGCGTTTGCGGGTCGCTGGCAAGAAAATCGAGCGCCTGCGCCATCGTTACCGCCGTATGCGGGCCCAGCGAAATGACGGTGGAAAAACCCACGCGGTTGGGCCGCGCCCAATCGATGATCGACGAAGTAAGCGCCCCCGATTGAGACACCAGTGCCAACGTGCCCCGCTCGGCCAGCGGCCCCACGATGCTGGCGTTCAAGCCCAACTGCGGGCGCTGAAAGCCGCGCCCGTTGGGGCCGAGCATCCACATGCCATGCTGACGCGCGACACGGTGCAACTGGTGTGCCTGCTCGGCATCCATGCCGCTGGAAAGCACCAGCACCGCCTTGCAGTTCAGGCGCCCAGCCACTTCAAGCGCCATGGCGATCTTGTCGGGCGGCAAGGCCACAATCGCCAGCTCGGCAGAACTGTTGACCAAATCCGACAAGCGCCCCTCGGTCGTGTCGATATCAAGAAAGACCAACTGCCCCATGTATTGCTGCGCCGTGAGCGCATCGTGCAGGCTGGCAGCGGCGGCATACGCCGGGTCTTTTTCACGCAACGCGGGCGTGCCCGCAAACACGGCCACCGCGCCAGGGGCAAACAGCGAAGTAAGATAGTGCTTGTCCATCAAGAGGTCAACGGTTGGGTTGCAGCGATACAGGGTGGCACCGCCCCGCCAGCGTACAGATACCGCCTGCGGAAAACTGAATCGAACCATCCTACCCTTCTTGCGGCAGTCTTACAAGGT
>JAUNUE010000076.1:0-209 GCA_030538335.1 Allobrachymonas sp.
GAAGTTGTTGTAAACGATTTGGGCGGAATACTGGTAATCGCTTTTCATTCGTCCTGCTACTGCACGAATCCAAACTATGTGCATGGTGGATTGTAAAAAAGCAAATTCATATAGCCCTGCATTGTCCATAACCAAGGCACTTCCATTGGCGATGACTTGCGGCTTGATAAAACCGATGGGCATAATCAGTCGGTTTTCAGATGAAACCT
>JAUNUE010000076.1:219-8070 GCA_030538335.1 Allobrachymonas sp.
ATAAATAAGAATTTTTGGGTTGTCTGATTTCGCCGAAAAGCGCTGGAATAGCTGCCAATTTGTTGGTTTCTGGACGGTTGCTTTCGGTACGAAATTTCTTGACCGCTGCGACACGGCGTCGAACATCTTCACAGTCGCGAATCAGGTTGGGAGGGGCATCAATCATCCACAAGCACCAACGCGGTGTGGAATTGAGAAATTCCTGTGCTCCCATAAATTGGCGAATATAAGGCTTTATTTCGTGGCATTCATTTAGCAACTGTTTTTTTGCATCTGCATCAAGAATTAGGTGGCCATCATCAATGGCCATGCTTCCATAATTAATACTTGCTAGTGCGTTTAGAGGCTTGCCCCGTTTTTCAATCAAAATGTTGGCGGCATCCACCAAATATGGATTTATCTGATTGACTTTTATAAATACTCCTTCGTCCTTGATGTCATTGGAATAATCAAAAATTCTGCAAAGCATATCAGGCGCTTGCAGTGCAAAACCAATAATCACGCAATGTACTGCAGCCACGCCGCGCCCTTCATTGCTCCATTTGAAGGTGCGATGCGCAAAGTGAATTTGCACGCCGTGCTTGAGCAATTCGCCCCACAAAATGCCCACCTGTTCACCTTGCGTAATGCTGTTGGTAGAAACAAAAGCGGTGAGCACCTGCGGGTTTCGCTGCATATAGGCTGTGGCTTTGAAATACCAGCCCGTTACATAGTCGAGCACTCCCGCGCCTTTGATTTTTGCGGTGAGTAATTCAAGATCAGCTTTTTGCTCTCTGTTTTGCTCTTTTTTGCCCACAAACGGCGGGTTGCCTACCACAAAGCTGCATTGCTGCGGCGGCAGCACCTCGGCCCAATCGGTGCGCAGGGCATTGCCGTGGTGGATGTGGGCGGTTTGCGTGAGTGGAATGCTTGGGCGGGTGGTGCCAAAGCGGGCGGCGGTTTGCAGGTTCATCTGGTGGTCGGTAATCCACATGGCGACCTGGGCGATGTGGGCAGCGCTGGCGTCAATCTCGATGCCGTAGAACTGGTCTACCGTGACGCGCGACAGGCTGGATACGTCGAGCAGACCCTTGCTTTGTCCGCCTTTGCTGAACAGTTTGTCGATCAGGTCGTTTTCGAGCAGGCGCAATTCGCGGTAGGCAATGACCAGAAAATTGCCGCACCCACAGGCCGGGTCAAGTATTTTTATGGTGGGCAGTTTGTCGTACAGCGCTTGCAGTTTGGCCCGGTTGCTGCCAGCGGCTTGCAGTTCGGCGCGCAGGCCGTCCATGAACAAGGGGTTGATGGCGCGCAGGATGTTGCGTTCGCTGGTGTAGTGCGCGCCCAGTTCGCGGCGGCTGGCGGTGCGTGAAAGGTCGGGTTCAGACTGCTCAAGCACGCCCTGGAACATGGCGCCAAATATGGCGGGGCTGATGCGGCTCCAGTCGAGGCTGGCGCATTGCAGGATCAACTGGCGCAGGGTGCTGTCAAAGTCGGGGCAGCGGGTGCGCTCGGCAAACAACTGGCCGTTGATGTATTCAAAGGCAGCCAGGTCTTCGTCAAGCAGTTTGCTGCGGTCGTCTTTGGGCTGGTTGAGCACGTCAAACAATTTGGCCAGACGTTCGCCAACATCGGCGCCATCTGCACGGGTGGCGTTGAGCAGTTGGCTGAACAGGTGGTTGTCGCCAAAGATGGCGGTGTCGTCGGCAAAAAGGCAAAACAGCAAGCGGGTAAGAAAAACTTCAAGCTCGCGCCCCTTGAAGTTGCTGCGTAGCAAAGCCTCGTGCAGGGCGGCCATTTGTTCTGCGGCCTTGCGGTCGGCTTCGGTTTCTTCGACGATGACGGGGGCCGCTTCGCTGACAAGGAACTTGAACCAGTCGGCCTTCTGCGGCAAATCGGCCAGCGCGCACTGGTAGCTGGCATCTTGTACCAGATCAAACAGGGCAAAGCGGCCAAAGTCGTGCAGCAGCACCCAGCGTGGTTGCTGGTGGGCAGGGCAGGCCCAGCGGTATTCGTCGGCTTGCTGGCGGGCTTTTTTCAGGTCTTTGCCCAGCGATTTGCCTTCGATGAGCAGTTTGCCGGGAATAAAGCCATCCATATAGCCCTTGCTGCCATCCAGCCTGGTGACGACAAATTCGCGCTCGTACTGGTGTTTGGCAATGTCAAAGCAGGCGAGAAAGTCGGCGGTGAAGAGTTTCTCGTCGGCTTCTTCGCGGGCGGCGTGTTGCCATTGGCTGGCAAAGGCCGACAGGCGTTTGCGCACTTCGTTGGTGGAGAGGCGTTTGGACATCCAGCCATTTTGCCCGGTTTGCTGTTGCAGCCCTTACAATGGCACCCATTGCATCAAGAGTTGGGCGAAAAAATCCCAACGCCAACCTGCTCGCGGGCAAGGTGGTGCTCCTGGCGGTGGCCCAGCGCTGCGCACAGGGGGATGTGGCCAAGGCCTGCGTCCACAGGCGTGTCTGGCAACCTGCGCAAGCATTGCCCATGTTGTCTGGCACAGGCCGCAAGCACGCTGTTGATGCACTTTTGAATTTGCACGCAGTAAGCAGAAAGGCTCACCATGTCAGCACCATCGACTCCAGTCAACACCCAGCAATTTGCCAGCGACAACTACGCGGGCATCTGCCCCCAGGCGTGGGAGGCGATGCAGGAGGCCAACGCCGGGCACGCCATTGCCTATGGCGACGATGTGTGGACGACGCAGGCATCAGACGCCTTCCGCAAGCTGTTTGAAACCGATTGCGAGGTGTTTTTTGCCTTCAACGGCACGGCGGCCAACTCGCTGGCGCTGGCGGCCTTGTCCCAAAGCTACCACAGCGTGATCTGCTCGGATACGGCCCACGTGGAAACCGACGAGTGCGGTGCGCCGGAATTTTTCTCGAATGGTTCCAAGCTGCTTGTGGCCAAGACCGACAACGGCAAGCTCACGCCGGAGCATGTGCGCCACTTTGCGACCAACCGCAACGACATCCATTACCCCAAACCCCGCGTGGTGACGATTACACAGCCGACGGAAACGGGGCTGGTGTACAGCGTGGAAGAGATCAAGGCCATTTCTGCCGTGTGCAAGGAGTTTGGCCTGAGTCTGCACATGGACGGCGCACGGTTTGCCAATGCCTGCGCCAGCCTGGGATGCAGCCCGTCCGATATCACGTAGAAGGCCGGGGTGGATGTGCTGTGTTTTGGTGGTACCAAAAACGGCATGGCGGTGGGCGATGCGATTTTGTTTTTTGATCCGCAACAGGCCGACGGGTTTGACTACCGCTGCAAGCAGGCGGGGCAGTTGGCATCCAAAATGCGCTACCTGTCTGCCCCTTGGGTGCGCATGATTGAAAGTGGCACTTGGCTGGAAAATGGCCGCCACGCCAACGGCTGCGCACGGGAATTTGCCCGGCTGGTGGCCGGTTTGCCGCAGGTGCAGTGCAT
Organism: Allobrachymonas sp.; assembly: GCA_030538335.1. Taxonomy (GTDB): domain Bacteria; phylum Pseudomonadota; class Gammaproteobacteria; order Burkholderiales; family Burkholderiaceae_C; genus Brachymonas. The sequence goes on from JAUNUE010000076.1 coordinate 3,628, forward strand.
GTTCCCGGTGCAGGCCAATGCGGCGTTTTTGCAGTTGCCGCAAAACGTGCAGCGCGGCTTGCGTGAACGTGGCTGGCGCTTTTATACGTTTATCGGCGGCGGCGCCCGCTTTATGTTCGCCTGGGATGCCGAGCCTGCCCGCATGCAGCAACTGGCGCAAGACATCAAGGAGCTGGCGCTGGCGGGCTAAGCCAGCGCCGCCTGCTTACTGCCAGCGCAAGGCTGAGAGGTCGTTCACGAACACGGGCATGTCCTTCCAGACACCGGCCAGCTTGCCGTTGCCTACGGTGATCCACTGCGGCTGGTAGAGGTACACGGCCACCGCATCGTCAGCAACCAGCTTTTGCGCATCGCCGAGCAGGCGTTCGCGCTGCTGTGTGTCGCCGGTTTGCAGGATGTTGTCGTACAGGCTGTTGAAGGCGGGTGAACGGTAGTTCCAGTAGTAATCGGGTTTGGCAAAGTTGCCAAAGTCAAACGGCTCGACGTGGCTGATGATGGTCAGGTCGTAGTCTTTTTTGCCATAAACGTTGCTGAGCCACTGCGCCCATTCCACGCTTTCGATTTTGGCGGTGATGCCCACCTTGGCCAGCATGGCTGCGATGACTTCGCCGCCCTGTTTGGCGTAGGGCGTGGGCGGCAGCTTCATGGTGAGCGTGAGGTTGCTGATACCGGCTTGCTGGAGCAGGGCTTTGGCCTTTTCAGGGTCGTAGGCGTTGATGCCGGTGGTATCGACATAACCCGGTGCACCGGGTACATAGAAGCTGCCAATAGGCACACCAAAACCGTCTGCAGCGCCCTGGATGACGGCCTGGCGGTCAATGGCGGCGCTGATGGCACGGCGCACGCGCACATCATCGAGCGGTTTTTTGGCATTGTTCATGGCCATGATGGTTTTGGCGCGTGAGGCACCGACCAGCACCTGGAAGCGGCTGTCACCTTTGAACTGCTGCATATTGCGCGCCACCTGTACGCGCGGGAACAGGTCAACATCGCCAGCCAGCAGGGCGGACGATTGCGCGGCCACGTCGCCAATGAAGCGGAAGGTGGCGCTTTGCAGGGCGATGTTGGAGGCGGCGCGGTAGCCATCCCACTTGTTCAGTGCCAGGGTCGCACCCTTTTGCCAGTCGCCCAACTGGTAGGGGCCGGTGCCGACAGGCTGGGTGTTGTTGCTGGCGGCCGACTTTGGTTCGACGATGATCGCTGTGGCCTGGCCGAGCAGGAAGGGCAGGTCAGGGTTGGGCTCCTTGCCGTGCAGCACGACGGTGAAATCATCAGGCGTTTCAACGCGCTCAAAACTGGCGAACAGGCGCTTGTCCTTGTTGGTGCTGTCTTTGCCTGTTGCGCGCTCAAAGCTGAATTTGACGGCCGCGGCGTTGAACGGCTCGCCATTGTGGAATTTGGCGTCTTTGCGCAGGTGGAAGGTCCAGATTTTCTGATCCGGTGAGGCTTCCCATTTTTCGGCCAGCAAAGGCAGTATGGAGCCGTCGGGCTGGATTTTGGTCAGGGTTTCAAAAACGTTGTAGAGCACCACTTCGCCGATGGCAGATGCAGCTCCTGCTGTGGGGTCAAGCCCCGGAGGTTCCAGCACCATGCCGATCGAAAGGGTATTTTTGGTGGTTTGCTGGGGGGTGCAACCAGTCTGGAGTGCCAGTGCAACGGTCAGGGTCGCGGTTGCGCAGGTCAGCAGAATGGAACGGCGGGAAAGCATAGAAAAGACTCCAGGGGACAGGAAGGCAGGCGGAACAGGCAAGGAACCCATATTTCAAGCCGTGATCGTACCGCTCGCAAGTTTTGGGACGATGGCTGGACGCTAGGTGGAAACACTGATCCCGGATCAGGTCTGTTTTTCCGCGGGTGGCGTGGTATTCAATACGACAAATGTATAAGGTGGAATATTTGGTGTATTCGCGACAAATTTGACAGAATACTAAGCAGGAACACTTACACTTCCTTTGCAAGAGGATAGACTAAGCACAAGTACACACTGAAAAAATCTCCCGCAGAAGTTCGAGCGCAAACCTGCACGGGTTTGCTGTCTGTTACGTATTGCCCATAGCCCTTCATGTCAGCCACTGAATCCACCCTTCGTGATCCTGCCTCCGCCTCAGTCTTGCCTGGTGTGGCGCAGTTGTTGATCCAGAGTGGAAAACTGGGTCGGGAGGCAGCGGTTGAGGTGTCGCAGCGGGTGCGACAGAGCAAGGCCAATTTTCTTGGTGAGCTGATCAGCGCTGGGCATGTCAATGGTTCCGATGTAGCACACACTTTGGCTCAGACATTTTCGATGCCGTTGCTTGATCTGGCGGCGCTTGACAAGAACAAGGTTCGCAAGGATCTGGTCGATATGAAGTTGGCAGCAGAGTGCCGGTTGGTGCCGCTGTCGAAGAAAAACGGGCGTTTGATTGTGGCGACCGCTGATCCCAGCGATCAGGTCGTGGCACAGAAGCTCAAATTTGCCATTCAGATGCCGATTGACTGGGTGGTGGTGGAGTACGCCAAACTCCAGGCATTTCTTGCTGACTGGACGGCAGGCGCTGCAGAAAGTCTGGACAAGCTCACTGCCGGGGCAGATTTTAATTTTGACGATATTGGAGACGCCGAAGAAGGCGGGTCTGCAGAGGATGATGCGGCTGCCGGTGTAGATGGTGATGACGCCCCGGTCGTCAAATTTTTTCACAAGATGCTGGTCGATGCTGTCAATATGCGTGCGTCCGACCTGCACTTTGAGCCTTACGAATTCACTTACCGCGTACGTTTCCGCGTCGACGGAGAGTTGCGCGAAGTGGCGTCGGCTCCTCCTGCCATCAAGGATCGACTGGCCTCGCGCATCAAGGTCTTGTCGCGGCTCGATATTTCGGAAAAACGGGTGCCGCAGGACGGGCGGATGAAGCTCAAATTGGGGCCCGAAAAAGTCATTGATTTCCGTGTCAGTACGTTGCCTACCTTGTTTGGCGAGAAGGTAGTGATCCGTATTCTTGACCCCAGCAGTGCCAAGATGGGCATTGATGCGCTGGGCTACGATCCTGTGGAAAAAGAGCGCTTGCTCAAGGCGATTTACCGCCCCTACGGCATGATTTTGGTGACAGGGCCTACGGGTTCAGGTAAAACCGTGTCGCTGTATAGCTGCCTAAACCTGCTGAACCAGCCCGGCGTGAATATTTCCACCGCTGAAGACCCTTCGGAAATCAATATGCCGGGGGTGAACCAGGTCAACGTCAATGAAAAAGCGGGGCTGACTTTTGCTGCGGCGCTCAAATCGTTTCTGCGTCAGGATCCTGATGTGATCATGGTGGGTGAAATCCGCGACCTGGAAACGGCCGATATTGCCATCAAGGCTGCTCAAACGGGCCATATGGTGCTGTCCACCTTGCACACCAACGATGCACCTACCACCTTGACGCGCCTGCGCAATATGGGCGTGGCACCGTTCAATATCGCTTCCAGCGTCATCCTGATCACGGCGCAACGTCTGGCGCGGCGTTTGTGCGTCAAGTGCAAGCAGCCTGCTGACATTCCCGAAGCCAATTTGCTGGAAGCCGGATTTACCCCGGATCAGCTTGATGGCTCTTGGCAGCCCTACAAGCCTGTGGGGTGTGATGCCTGCAACAATGGCTACAAGGGGCGCGTGGGTATTTACCAGGTCATGCCGATCAGCGAGCCGATCCAGGAAATCATCCTGGCCGACGGCAGTGCGCTGGAACTGGCCAAACAGGCTGAAAAAGAGGGCGTTATGTCGCTACGCCAATCGGGTTTGCAGAAGGTGGTACAGGGTATTACATCCTTGGAAGAAGTGTTGGGTGTGACCAACGAATAAGGGTTTGGTTTTCGAGAAGTAATTGAGACGGAGAATATGACATGGCAACCGCATCGGGCAACACTTCCAGCCGCCGATCTACTGGGCGAAGCTCTGGCAGGGCGTCATCGCACAAGGTAGAAAAAGAAGTCAAAACCTTCATGTTTGCTTGGCAGGGGGTGGACAAGCAGAATCGGCCAATTCAGGGAGATATGCGTGCTGCATCCGAGGCGGTGGTGCGCAGTACTTTGCAGCGCCAAGGCATCAAGGTGCTGAAGATGAAGAAGCGCCGGGCCAAGGCCGGCAGTACGCCAAAACCCAAAGACATTGCGCTTTTTACGCGCCAGTTGGCGACTATGATCAAGGCGGGGGTACCGTTGCTGCAGTCGTTCGATATTGTGGCGCGCGGCAGCGAAAACCCCAAAATGACCAAGCTGCTGCTGGCGATCAAGAGTGATGTGGAAACAGGTACTTCGCTGAACCAAGCCTTTCGCAAATATCCCATGCATTTCGACAACCTCTACTGCAATCTGGTGGAGGCGGGTGAACAGGCCGGTATTCTGGAAGGCTTGCTGGATCGTCTGGCCACCTATATGGAAAAGACGGAGGCCATCAAGCGCAAGATCAAGTCAGCATTGATGTACCCGATTGCG
>JAUNUE010000077.1 GCA_030538335.1 Allobrachymonas sp.
CCAACCAGGTCAACAACGTCCTGTGCTTTCCGTACATCTTCCGCGGCGCGCTGGATTGCGGCGCCACGCGCATCACCGAAGCGATGAAGCTGGCCTGCGTGCGCGAAATTGCGGCGCTTGCCAAAATGGAAATCAGCGACGAAGTGGCGAGCGCCTACGTCGGACAGGAACTGGGCTTTGGCCCCGACTACATCATTCCCAAGCCGTTTGATACGCGGCTGATTTTGCGCATTGCGCCCGCCGTGGCACAAGCCGCAGCCGAATCAGGCGCCGCCACGCGCCCGATTGCCGACCTGCAGGCCTACCGCGACCGCCTCTCCACCATGGTCACGCAAACGGGGCTGTTCATGCGCCCGGTGTTCCAGATGGCGCAAGCCGCATCAGCCAAGGCCAAGCGCTTGTACTACGCCGAAGGCGAAGACCCGCGCGTGCTGCGTGCTGCGCAAATTGCGATTGACGAAGGCATTGCCACGCCCTGCCTTGTGGGTCGCCCCGAGGTGATCCAGGAGCAGATCGACAAGCTCGGCCTGCACATCCGCATCGGGCACGAGGTGGAAGTCATCAACCCGGTGACGTCGCCCCGTTACCCGGCGTATTGCGACGAATACCATGCCCTGATGGGGCGCAACGGCGTCACGCCGCAATCGGCCAAAGTGCACGTGCGGCGCAGCAACACGCTGTTTTCCACACTCGCCATCCGCATGGGCGATGCCGATGCGCTGATTTGTGGCGTGGTCGGCGCTTACGAGCGGCATCTGGATAGCGTGCGCAATGTGCTCGGCCTGCAACCGGATGCTTCGGCCTTTGCTGCGCTCAGCGCACTTATTCTTGAGAAGCAGACACTGTTTGTGGCCGACACCTACGTCAACGAAGACCCCACCGCCGAGCAACTGGCCGACATTGCCCGCATGGCGGCGGTAAAGGTGCAGCAGTTTGGTTTTGTGCCCAAGGTGGCCTTTCTGTCGCACTCGAACTTTGGAAGCAGCAAGCGTGCCAGCGCGCTGAAAATGCGCCGCGCGCACGAACTGTTCCGCGCCATGGCACCGCATATTGAGAGCGAAGGCGAAATCCAGGGCGACTCGGCCATCAGCGGCGAGCTGCGCCGAACGGCCCTGCCCGCCAACCGGCTGGAAGGCAGCGCCAACGTGTTGATCTGCCCCAACCTCGATGCCGCCAACATCATGTTCAACGTGGTCAAGATGACCAGCGGCAGCGGCCTGACCATCGGCCCCACGCTGCTTGGTGCAGCGGCCAGCGTCCACATCCTCACACCATCGGCCACCATGCGTCGCATCCTCAACCAGACGGCGATTGCGGTTTCTACCGCCGAGGTGAGGAGGCAGGACGGCCAGGGCAAGTAACTACGCAGTGGCGCCGCGCAGAGCGGCCGCGCGTTGTTCTTAATGCAGCGGCTGATCGGGCGCAGCGGCCACATCCTGCCCGGCAGCCTTCATCGCCTCGCGCCACAGGCGTTGCGGCACGTGGTTTTGCAGCAGGTGCAGCACGCGCTGTTGCAGGTCGGCGGTGCACACCGTGCAACTGCCGGGCAGCACATCGAGCGTAAAGTCCACATCCAGCGCGCGCAGCTGCTGTGCGGTGGTGTGCGCCTGCTCTTCTCGCATGCTGGCGTCGCTTGCGCCATGCAGCCAGTGCAGGGTGGTGTCGGCGGCAATGGGCAAAGGCTGTGCCAATTTTCCGCCTACGGCAAACAGGCGTGCGGCCACGTCGGCATGGGCGGCTACCGCATGCAGGGCGGTGCTGGCAGCCATGCCGGTGGCTATGAGTGCTGTGCGTTCAAAACCCAGCCCAGTATGTGTTTGCCAGTTTTGCACCAAAGCGCGCAAGGCGTTTGTGGCGGCGGGCAGTTCCGCGGGCAAGTCCACTTCACCTTGCAACAAGACAGCAGGTGTGGACAAGGCCACCACCAGCCCTTGCGGAAAATGCTGCGCCAAATCTTGCGCCAGTGCCTGCCAGTGGGCAGGGGTTTGCGCCGCGCCGTGCAGGATCAGGAAAAGCTGCTGCGGCTCTTGCGGCCAGGCCACGACCACATCGCCTGCTGCGGGCAGCATGGGGGATGCATTGTCTGAATTTGTCATGGCTGTGCTTGCGTGATTGTCTGCTGCGCCAGCCACTGCGCAATTGCACGCGGGTAGATCACATGCTCCTGCGTGAGGATGCGCGCCGCCAACACGTCAGCCGTGTCACCCGGCAGAATGGGTACTACGGCCTGCGCGAGGATGGGGCCGTGGTCCAGCTCGGCGGTGACCTGGTGCACCGTGGCACCCGCAAAGCGGCACCCGGCATCGATGGCGCGCTGGTGCGTGTGCAGGCCGGTAAAGGCGGGCAGCAACGAAGGGTGGATATTGAGCAGCCGCCCCGCATAGCGCGCCACAAATTCCGGTGTGAGAATGCGCATGAACCCCGCCAGCACCACCAGCGCGGGCTGGTACGCATCAATGGCGCGCGCCAGTTCGGCGTCAAACGCGGCGCGGTCGGCGTAGGCCTTGTGGTCAACCACCGCGGTGGCAATGCCCTGCTCCTGCGCAAACCGCAGGCCGCCCGCATCGGTCTTGTTGCTGATAACGGCTGCCACCTGCGCGCCATAACGCTGCTGCCAGCGCCCGCGTTTGGCGGCTTGCACAATGGCGGCCATATTGGAGCCGCCGCCGGAGATGAGGATGACGATATTGCGCGAAGGCATGGACGCAGATTGTATGCGCCGCAGCATAATGCGGTCATGAAAATCCATCGCGGCCTGCACGGCTTTCCTTCTGATGCCACGGCGCTGTCGATCGGCAATTTTGATGGCGTGCACCGCGGCCACCAGATCATGCTCGAACGGCTCAAAAGCGAGGCGCAGCAGCGCGGGTTGGCCTGCGGCGTGATTACGTTTGAGCCGCACCCGCGCGACTACTTTGCCCGTGTGCTGCAAAAGCCCGAAATCGCCCCGGCGCGCATCACCACCCTGCGCGACAAGATGGACGCCCTGGCTGCGCTGGGTCTGGACTTTGCCGTGATCCTGCCCTTCAACGCAGCCTTGGCGGCCCTGTCGGCAGAGCAGTTTGTGCAACAGGTGCTGGTTGATGGCCTGCACACCCGCTACCTGCTGGTGGGTGACGACTTCCGCTTCGGCGCAGGCCGCACGGGCGATCTGGCCTTGCTGCAAACACTGGGTGAGCAGCATGGGTTTGAAGTGGCCTGCATGCCCGAACAGGCGGCCAACGGCCAGCGCTTCAGCAGCACCGCGGTGCGTGCGGCGCTGGCGGCGGGCGACATGACCGAAGTTACGCGCCTGCTCGGGCGGCCCTACGCCATCAGCGGCCATGTGGTGCACGGGCGCAAGCTGGGCCGGGAACTCAATGCGCCCACGCTGAACCTGCGCTTTGCCCACTGGAAGCCTGCGGCCAGCGGCATTTTTGTGGTGCAGGTGCATGGCCTTTCGGCTGACGGCGAGGCGGTGCCGGGCGTGGCCAATATGGGTATCCGTCCCTCGCTGGACGCTGATGATGCCAACGGCGGGCGCGTGCTGCTCGAAACCCATTGCCTGCGCTGGCCCGAAGCGCTGGGGCCTGAGGGGGGCTACGGTAGAATCATCCGCGTGGAACTGCTGCACAAACTGCACGACGAATTGAACTACCCCAGCCTCAGTGCCCTGCAAGCGGGCATTGCACGGGACTGTGATGCTGCGCGTGTCTGGTTTGCCGAGCGCGACCAGAGCCACGACACCAGCCGCCACACCGAAACGCGCCGCCAAACCACGCGCGACCGAATTTGATGCGCTGCCGCCATCCAGCCCTTCGACAAGCTCAGGGAGAACGGTAATCAGCGCCTGCCTGCTCCAGCGATTCAGGCTGCAACCACCTGAATTTCCCGGGTTTCATATCCATTGGGCACAAGCGCCAACCCCTGCCAAGCCCTTGAAGCTTTCTGCCCCCTCTTTTGTACCGTTGCACCATGTCTGAAGAAAAGAACGATTACCGCAAAACCCTCAACCTGCCCGATACGCCGTTTCCCATGCGGGGCGATCTGCCCAAGCGTGAACCCGGCTGGGTGAAGAACTGGAACGAAGGCGGCCTGTACAAACGGCTGCGTGACGTGCGCCAGGGCAAGGAAAAATTCATCCTGCACGACGGCCCGCCCTACGCCAACGGGCAAATCCACATCGGCCACGCCGTCAACAAGATTTTGAAAGACATGATCGTCAAGACGCGCCAGTTGAAGGGGCTGGACGCGATGTACGTACCCGGTTGGGACTGCCACGGCCTGCCGATCGAGAACCAGATCGAAAAACTCCATGGCCGCAAGCTCTCGCGCGACGACATGCAGGCCAAGAGCCGCGCCTTTGCCACCGAGCAGATCGCGCAGCAGATGGTTGATTTTCAGCGGCTGGGCGTGCTGGGCCAGTGGGACAACCCCTACAAGACCATGAACCCGCGCAACGAGGCGGGTGAAATCCGCGCCTTCAAGCGCGTGATCGAGCGCGGCTTTGTCTACCGGGGCCTCAAGCCCGTGTATTGGTGCTTTGACTGCGGCAGTTCGCTGGCCGAGTTCGAGATCGAATACGCCGACAAGAAAAGCGATACGCTCGACGTGGCGTTTGAGGCCGACGAACCGGCCAGGCTGGCGGCTGCCTTTGGCTTGGCCGCGCTACCGGAGCAGACCAAACCCGCCTTTGCCGTGATCTGGACCACCACCGCGTGGACGCTGCCTGCCAACCAGGCGCTCAATGCCCACCCCGAGTTGACCTATGCGCTGGTCGATACCCCGCGCGGCTACCTGATCCTGGCCGAGTCGCTGGTGGAAAAATGCCTGGAGCGCTACCAGTTGCAGGGCACGACCATTGCCACGGCACCGGGCAAGGCGCTGGGCGGCCTGAACTTCCGCCATCCGCTGTACCACGCGCACGAAGGCTACAAACGCCTGTCGCCCATCTACCTGGCCGATTACGTCAGCGCCGAAGACGGCACCGGCATGGTGCACTCGTCACCCGCCTATGGTCTGGACGACTTTCACTCGTGCGTGGCGCATGGCATGCGCGTGCAAGACATTTTGAACCCGGTGCAAGGCAATGGCGACTACGCCGCCGACCTGCCGCTGTTTGGCGGCATGAACATCTGGAAGGCCTGCCCGCGCATCATTGAAGTGATTGGCCAGAGCGACCGGCTGATGGCTACACAAACCATCACCCACAGCTACCCGCATTGCTGGCGCCACAAAACGCCGGTCATCTATCGCGCCGCCGCGCAGTGGTTTGTGCGCATGGATGAGGGCGAAGGCGTGTTCACCAAAGACAAGGCACCCGAAACCCTGCGTGCCACGGCCTTGCGTGCCATTGACGACACCCGCTTCTTCCCCGAAAACGGCCAGGCGCGGCTGCGCGACATGATCGCCAACCGCCCCGACTGGTGCATTTCGCGCCAGCGTTCATGGGGCGTGCCGATTCCGTTCTTTTTGCACAAAGACACGGGCGAACTGCACCCGCGCACCATGGAGATTCTCGACCAGGCGGCTGACATCGTCGAGCAAGGCGGCATCGAAGCCTGGAGCCGCGTCACGGCAGAAGAAATTATCGGCAAGGAAGACGCCGCGCACTACAGCAAGAGCACCGACATTCTGGAAGTGTGGTTCGACTCTGGCTCCACCTTCTGGCACGTGCTGCGCGGCACGCACCCCGACAACCATCACGCCACGGGGCCAGAGGCCGACATGTACCTCGAAGGCCACGACCAGCACCGCGGCTGGTTCCACAGCTCGTTGCTGCTGGCCTGCGCCATCTATGGCCGCGCGCCGTACCGCAGCCTGCTCACGCACGGCTTCACGGTCGACGGCCAGGGCAAGAAGATGAGCAAGAGCCAGGGCAACGTCGTGGTGCCGCAAGAGGTAAGCAACAAGATGGGCGCGGAGATTATCCGTCTGTGGTGCGCCTCTACCGACTACTCCGGCGATCTGGCAATTGACGACAAAATCCTCGCCCGCGTGGTCGATGCCTACCGCCGCATCCGCAACACGCTGCGCTTTTTGCTGGCCAACCTGCACGACTTTGACGCGGCCAAAGACGCGCTGCCTATGGATCAACTCTTTGAAGTCGACCGCTACGCCATCAGCCGTGCAGCCGAATTGCAGGCCGAATTGCTCGCGCACTACGAGGTGTACGAGTTCCACCCGGTCGTCAGCAAAGTGCAGCAGTACTGCAGCGAAGACCTGGGCGGCTTTTACCTCGACGTGCTCAAAGACCGCCTCTACACCACCGCACCGGCCAGTCGCGCACGGCGCAGCGCGCAAACGGCGCTGTACCACATCACCCACGCCATGCTGCGCTGGATGGCTCCGTTCCTGAGCTTTACCGCCGAAGAAGCCTGGGCCACGCCCAACGCCACGGGCAAAACCTTCGGCGCATCGGATTCGATCTTTTTCGAAACCTACAGCGACTTGCCGCCGGTCGATGCCGCGCTCATGAGCAAATGGGAGCGCCTGCTCGACATCCGCGCCGCTGCCAACAAGGAGATCGAAACCGTGCGCGAACAGGGCAAGGTTGGTTCTTCGTTGCAGGCCAAGCTGCAGATTGCCGCACCGGCAGACGACCTTGCGCTGCTGCAAAGCCTGGGCGACGACCTGAAGTTTGTCTTCATCACCTCGCAAGTCGAACTGACGCAGGCCGATGCGCTGGCGATTGCCGTGCAGGCATCAGATGCCGAAAAATGCGAACGCTGCTGGCACTACCGCGACGATGTAGGCGCCGATGCCGAGCACCCCACGCTGTGCAGTCGCTGCGTGAGCAACCTGTACGGCGCAGGCGAAGCAAGGGAGTTTGCGTAATGGCGCGCCGCAACGGCTTTGGCCGCAGCCGCTCCCCCAGCCTGTGGCTCTGGCTGGGCGTGGCGGCGCTCTGGCTCATCCTTGACCAGTTCACCAAATACCTGATCGTTGCCAATTACCCGCTGCACCACAGCACAGCAGTCACCAGCTTCTTCAACGTGGTGCGCGTGCACAACTACGGCGCGGCGTTTTCGTTCCTCGCGGGTGCGGGCGGCTGGCAGCGCTGGTTTTTCACGATTCTCGGTCTGGTGGCAGCGGGCTTCATCATCTGGATGCTCAAAACCCGCCCTGGCGAAAAGCTGTTTGGCTTTGCCATGGCCTGCATTTTGGGCGGTGCCATCGGCAATGTGCTGGATCGCCTGTTCTACGGCTATGTGGTCGACATGCTCGACTTTCACTGGTCGTTTTTATCGCCGCTGTTCCATGGTGGGCACTTTCCGGCCTTCAATATTGCAGATACGGCGATCAGTATTGGCGCAGCGTGTTTGATACTGGATGAGATTTTGCGGGTGCGTGGCAGCAAGCGTTAGCTTTTTTGGAGTTTGTAGGGTGGGCACTTGTGCCCACGCTGCTTTTTCTTGATCTTTTGTCCACGCGGGCACAAGTGCCCGCCCTACTGTTTTATCCAACATGAGTACCCATCTTCCCCTCGATATCGTCATCATGGCCGCAGGCAAAGGCACGCGCATGAAAAGCGCCACACCCAAGGTGCTGCAGCAACTCGCGCACCAAGGGCTGGTGCAGCATGTGCTGGATACGGCTGCGCAGTTGCAGGCGCGACAGGTGGTGGTCATTACCGGCCACGGTGCCGAGCAGGTAGAAGCTGCGCTGGCGCAAACCGATGGCACAGCACCCAAGCGCCAGTTCGTGCGCCAGATGCCGCAACTCGGCACTGGCCACGCCGTGCAGCAGGCCGTGCCGGTGCTGGCTGACGATGGCATCGTGGTGGTGCTGTCGGGCGATGTGCCGCTGACGCAGGCCGACACGATTGAAGCGCTGGTGCAGCAATGCGGTGGCACGCAACTCGCGTTGCTCACGCTCAAAATGGCAAACCCCTTTGGCTATGGCCGCATCATCCGCAATGCGGCGGGTCAGGTGCAGCGCATCGTCGAGCAGAAAGATGGCACGGTCGAAGAGCTGGCGGTGGACGAGATCTACAGCGGCATCCTCGCCGCGCCCG
>JAUNUE010000078.1 GCA_030538335.1 Allobrachymonas sp.
CGGCGGGCTGGTGATGCTGTCGCGCGGCGGCGGGCTGTACTACCTGCTGTGCGGCGTCGGCTCGGCGGCCGTGGGCTGGCTGCTGCTGCAGTGCAGCCGCTGGGCCATGGTGCTGCATGGTCTGCTGCTGGCGGCGGCACTGGGCTGGGCATGGCAGATCGCCAAGGGCAGCTTCGGCCTGGCGCTGGTGCAGGCGGCGCCGGTGTGGATCGCCGCGCTGTGGATGGCGGTGCGCTCGGTGCGCGAGCCGCTGGAGTGATTTCAAGTCAAATCAGCCTCTAGCGCCCGTCCAGCAAGCGCAAGCAGCTATCAATTCATTAGCAATCAATCGCCTGCCGCGAACTTCAGGCGCGACTTGACGAAGCCTGTGGTGCCGTAGCGCGTGACGCGCTTGTACAGGTCGGCCGTCAGGCGGTGCACCATGTCGGCATAGGCGTCGACCAGCTCGGGCACGATGCCGAAGTGGTCGTAGTTGACCACCACGTCGACCCGCTCGCCGAAGGGCTGCAGCAGCGCGCGCACGGCCGAGTCGATGGCGACGATGGTGGCCGACGAGTTGACCTGCAGCCCCGAGAAGTCGATGTGCAGCACGCGCGCCGCCGGGTCCAGGTGCAGGCGCTCGCCCAGCGGGCGCTCCAGCAGATCGCTGCGCAGGCCCATCAGCTCGGGCACGAACAGGCGCTCGTCCATCGTCTTCAGATCGGCCGCGATGTGCGGCTTGAAAGACATATGGGCCAGCACGTCGCGCTCCAGGTCGATGCCGGGCGCGATCTCGAACAGCTCCAGCGCACCGCCATCGCCGCCTTCGGCCGGCACCAGGCGGAAGACGGCGCGCTCCGTCACGTACAGCACGCGCTGGCCGCGCCGCACCGCCTCGGCGCCGCTGAAGGTGCGGTGCTCCACGGCGCGCACGAACTTGCGCGCGCCGCCTTCGCGCACGATGGCGAGTTGCCCATCCTGAAGCCGCACCTCCAGCTGCCCGGTGGTGAAGGTGCCGACGAACACCACCGTGCGCGCGTTCTGGCTGATGTTGATGAAGCCGCCCGCGCCCGCCAGCCGCGGGCCGAACTTGCTGACGTTCAGGTTGCCCTGGCTGTCGGCCTGCGCCAGGCCCAGCACCGCCAGGTCCAGCCCGCCGCCGTCGTAGAAGTCGAACTGGTAGGGCTGGTCGATGATGGCCTGCGGGTTCACCGCGGCGCCGAAGTTCAGCCCACCGGCCGGGATGCCGCCCACCACGCCCGGCTCGGCGGTCAGCGTCAGCAGGTCGATGATCTTCTCTTCCGCCGCCACGTTGGCCACGCCCTCGGGCATGCCGATGCCGAGGTTGACCACTTGGTGCGGGCGCAGCTCCAGCGCTGCGCGGCGGGCGATGATCTTGCGCTCCGACAGGCCCATGGGCGCCAGCCGGTCCACCGGCACGCGGATCTCGGCCGCGAAGGCCGGGTTGTAGGGCTCGGCAAAGGTCTGCTGGTGGTGCGCGGGGTCGTGCGCCACCACCACCGCATCCACCAGCACGCCCGGCACCTTGACCTGGCGCGGGTGCAGCGTGCCGCGCTCGGCCAGGCGCTCGACCTGCGCGATCACCACGCCCCCCGAGTTGCGTGCCGCCATGGCGATGGCCAGCGCCTCCAGCGTCAGCGCCTCGCGCTCCATGGTCAGGTTGCCATCGGGGTCGGCCGTGGTGGCGCGGATGATGCCGACGTGGATCGGAAAAGCCTTGTAGAACAGGTAATCCTGCCCATCAATGGGCAGCAGCACGACCCGGTCTTCGGTGGTGCGGGCGTTCAACTTGCCACCGCCGTGGCGCGGGTCCACAAAGGTGTCAAGGCCCACACGCGTGAGCGTGCCGGGTTTGCCGGCAGCAATGTCGCGGAACAGGTGGGTGAGTACGCCTTGCGGCAGGTTCCACGCTTCGATCTGGTTATCCACCGCGAGCTTTTGCAGCTTGGGTGCCAGGCCCCAATGGCCGCCGATGATGCGCTTGATGAGGCCTGTGTGGCCAAAGTGGTTCAGGCCGCGGTCTTTGCCGTCGCCTTGCCCTGCGGCGTAAACCAGCGTCAGGTCGCGCGGGGTTTGGGTGTCGAGAAAACGCTGCTCCAGCGCCACCGCCACTTCTTCGGCAAAGCCGATGCCGACAAATCCGCCTGTGGCTACCGTGTCGCCATCGCGGATCAAACCCGCCGCTTGGGCTGCCGTCATGACCTTTTGCTTGAATGGGCGTGTTTGCCGGGGCTGGCTGTCAATAGGTGTAGGCATGGAACGATTCCCTTCAATTTTTATGGGAATATTGTAGGTTTGTTGGCGGCAGAATCTGCACGCGATGTTGCATCGCAAAAGCCGTACCGCAAGCTGTTGCTATATGAATGCAGTAGAGTGTGCGCTTGCAGCAAATTTGGTGCTTGTCTAAAGTGAACAGAGGAATGAAATCATGACTGAACGTACCGTGGTGGGGCAGTTGCAGGTGGCAACGGAGTTGTATGACTTTGTCAACCTGGAGGTATTGCCGGGGCTGGGCGTCAAGCAAAAAGATTTCTGGAAAGACTTTGACCAGTTGGTAGCCGACCTCGCACCCGAAAATGCGGCGCTGCTGCAAGAGCGCCGCCGTTTGCAGGGCGAACTCAACAAGTGGCACAGCGCGCATCCGGGGCCGGTTGCCGACATGGCGACGTACCGCAAGTTCCTCGAACAACAGGGCTATCTGGTGCCAGTGCCGAAAAAAACCACCATCAGCACCAAAAACGTGGACGATGAACTGGCCGTGCAGGCCGGGCCGCAACTGGTGGTGCCGATCTTGAATGCGCGCTATGCGCTCAACGCTGCCAATGCGCGCTGGGGCAGCCTGTACGACGCACTCTATGGCACCGACATGATTGCCGAAACCGGCGGGCTGGAAAAAGGCAAGGGCTACAACCCCAAGCGCGGCGCCAAGGTCATCGAATGGGCGCGACACATGCTGGATCGCACCGCACCGCTCAAAAACGGTTCACACCTCGATGCGACACGCTATGCCGTTGAAGGCGGCAAGCTGGTGGTGCATTTGAAAGACGGCACGCGCAGCAAGCTCGCCAATGCGGATCAGTTTGTGGGCTACCAGGGCGAAGCCGCCGCGCCTTCCTCCGTGCTGCTCGTGAACAATGGCTTGCATCTGGATATACGCATTGATCCCCAATCGCCCATCGGCAAAACCGATGCGGCGGGTGTGAGCGATGTGGTGGTGGAGGCTGCGCTTTCGACCATTCTTGACCTGGAAGACTCTGTGGCGGCGGTCGATGCCGAAGACAAGGTGCTGGGCTACCGCAATTGGTTGGGCATCTTGCAAGGCACCCTGACAGATACGTTCGAGAAGGGCGGCAAGACCGTCACGCGCGGCCTCAATCCTGACCGCGTGTACACCGCGCCATCGGGCAAGGGCAAAGTCACGCTGCATGGCCGTTCGCTGCTGTTTGTGCGCAATGTGGGCCACCTCATGACCAACCCCGCCATCCTGTGGGGCGAAGACGGCCAGGAAATTCCCGAAGGCATCCTAGATGCCGTCATCACCACGCTCATCGCCATGCACGACATCAAGGGCTTGGGCCAGAAGGGCCTGCGCAACTCGCGGCAGGGCAGCGCTTACATCGTCAAGCCCAAGATGCACGGGCCTGCCGAAGTGGTTTTTGCCAACAAGCTGTTTGGTCGGGTCGAAAAAATGCTCGGCCTGCCCGACAGCACCGTCAAGCTCGGCATCATGGACGAAGAGCGCCGCACCTCGGTCAACCTCAAGGCCTGTATCGAAGCGGCAAAAAGCCGCGTGGCCTTCATCAACACAGGCTTTCTGGATCGCACCGGCGACGAGATGCACACCGCCATGTTGGCCGGCCCCATGGTGCGCAAGGGCGACATGAAAAGCAGCGCCTGGATTGCCGCCTACGAAAAGAACAATGTGCAGGTCGGGCTGGATTGCGGTTTGCGTGGCAAGGCGCAAATCGGCAAGGGCATGTGGGCCATGCCTGATCTGATGGCCGACATGTTCAAGCAGAAAATCGGTCACCCCAAGTCAGGCGCCAACACCGCCTGGGTGCCCAGCCCCACAGCCGCTACGCTGCACGCCTTGCACTACCACCAGGTGGATGTTGCCGGTTTGCAGAAAAGCATGGAAAAAGCGCTGGCCAGTGCCGCCGAGCGCGAGCAGATCCTCAACGACCTGCTCACCGTGCCGGTGGCAGCCAAGCCCGACTGGAGTGCCAAAGACAAGCAGCAGGAACTTGACAACAACGCGCAAGGCATCCTGGGTTACGTGGTGCGCTGGGTTGACCAGGGCGTGGGGTGCTCCAAAGTGCCCGACATCCACAACGTCGGCCTGATGGAAGACCGCGCCACGCTGCGCATCAGCAGCCAGCACATCGCCAACTGGCTGTGGCATGGGGTGGTCACACCCGAGCAGGTGCGCGAAACCTTTGAGCGCATGGCGGCCGTGGTCGACCAGCAAAACGCGGGTGACGAAAAGTACCAGCCCATGGCAGGCAAGCGCGATTCCAGCGTCGCTTACCGTGCAGCGCTGGATCTGGTGTTCAAGGGCGCAGAGCAGCCCAGCGGCTATACCGAACCACTGCTGCACGCCCGCCGCCAGGAGGCCAAAAGCACCGCGCCCAATGCCGCCAAGCCCCGGCTGTACACCAGCGGGGGCTGCCGTAACCCCCACCTCAAGCTTTGACAGGTTTGTTCAAATCGCAGGCAAGGCTGGGGGAGCGGGACGCAGCCTGTGCCTGTGCCATGGCGGTTTTAATAACCATATCGTATAAAAACACAGGTTTTATTGCTTGTGATAATATTAGGGGGTCATCACTGCTACGTGATTGATCCCGGATGGATGGCGTCTGGAGCCTGCTGGCTTCTTGTTTACATAACGCCTGCTGCGGCGTAGGCCGCATGGGTTGGTGCAAAGTTTCCAACATTCTTTCAGTGATTGTGACCGGGCGCCCTTGTTGCGCGGGGCTTTGTATTTGTCGTTCGCCGGGAGTTTTTCAAGCTGTTTGTGCAGCCATGATCCGTAGCTTTGTTTTTTGTTTGTCACGGTAGAGGAGGGCATTATGGCCAAAGAAGAATTGATTGAGATGCAGGGTGTTGTGGATGAGATATTGCCCGACTCGCGCTACCGTGTCACGCTGGAAAACGGGCACCCGATCATGGCGTATTCCAGTGGCAAGATGCGCAAGCACCGCATCCGCATCCTCGCCGGTGATGAGGTGAGCATTGAGCTGTCGCCTTACGACGTGGACAAGGGCCGCATCACTTTCCGTAAACTCAAGCCGCGCACGGGTTCCACGGGAACATACGGTCGCCCTGCACACAGCCGGTAACTTTCAAGATAACCTGGTGGGGTGCTGCAGCAGGCGTCCGGGAGGCGCTTGCCATGATGAAATAATGGCGGCATGGCACCTCCCACCTTTCTCTGGCACGACTACGAAACCTTCGGCACCGATCCGCGCCGCGACCGGCCGGCGCAATTTGCCGCCATCCGCACCGACGTCGATCTCAACGAGGTCGGCGAGCCGGTTAATATTCTGTGCCAACCCGCGCCTGATTACCTGCCTGATCCGGCCTCGTGCCTGATCACCGGCATCACGCCGCAGCAATGCCTGCAAAACGGTTTGCCCGAGCATGCTTTTGCTGCGCGCATCCATGCCGAACTGTCGCAGCCCGGCACCATCGGCGTGGGGTACAACAGCATCCGCTTTGACGATGAGTTTACGCGCTTCCTGTTTTGGCGCAACCTGATCGATCCCTACGGCCGTGAATGGCAAAATGGCTGCGGGCGTTGGGACTTGCTCGACGTGATGCGGCTGGCGCACGCCTTGCGGCCTGACGGCATCGTGTGGCCGCAAAACGAAGACGGGCACACCAGCTTCAAGCTCGAACACCTGAGCGCCGCCAATGGCCTGCTGCACGTATCGGCGCACGATGCCTTGTCGGACGTGCGCGCCACCCTGGCTGTGGCGCGCCTGCTGCGCCAGAAACAACCCAAGCTGTTTGACTTTGCCCTGGGACTGCACAAGAAAGACCGTGTGGCCGCAGAACTCGGCTTGCCGGCCACCCAGGCGCATGCGCAGCCTTTTCTGCACGTGTCTGGCATGCTGCCGGTGCAACACGGCTGCCTTTCCGTGATGTGGCCGCTGGCCAACCACCCGACCAACCGTAACGAGATCATCGCCTGGGATTTGCGCCATGACCCGGCTGAACTCGCATCGCTCTCAGCCGCCGATATCCGAGAGCGGCTGTTTGTGCGCACCGCCGATCTCGCTGAAGGGGTGCAGCGCCTGCCCATCAAGAACGTGCACGTGAACAAATCGCCGATGGTGGTGCGCAATCTGGCGACCCTCAGCGATGCGCAGGCGCAACGCTGGCAAATCGACAAAGAATTGGCATTGCAACATGCTGCCACAGCTCGCAGCCTGCCAGATATGAGCGCTATCTGGGCAGAGGTGTTTGCCCGCCCGGATACACAAACGGACGAGGCAGATGTGGATGGCGACCTGTACGCAGGCTTTGTCGGCAACAACGACCGCCGCAAACTCGATCATCTGCGCAGCCTGCCGCCTGACGAGCTGGCCGATGCGCGCACCGGCTTTGACGATGTGCGTCTGGAAGAACTGCTCTGGCGTTACCGGGCGCGCAACTTTCCGCGCACCCTGTCAGCAGAAGAAACTGCCCGTTGGCAGGCACACTGCGCAGAACGCCTGCTGCAAGGGCAGGGCGGTGCCCGCACGGTGGATGATTTTCTTGCCGCGCTCGACACTTTGTCAGAACAGATGGATGAGAAAGGCGAAGGTGTGCTGCAGGCGCTGCAGGACTATGCCGAGACGATCGTGCCGGAGTCTTTGTGATGGCTTTTTAGCCAAATCCAAAAATAATTCATCACCGTTCGCCCTGAGGTATCGAAGGGCAAGGCAGCAGGCACAAGGGCTTCGATACCTGTCCTGAGTTGTCGAAGGGCCTCAGCCCGAACGGATCAGAGATCACCATCGGGTTAATTTGGGGAATAGACTATAAGCGGTGCTCGTCAGCGCGCAGATGGTACTGCCGCGCTATCGAAAACACCATGCCCAACGCCAGCCCCAGCGTCAGCATGGCGGTGCCGCCATAGCTGATGAAGGGCAAGGGCACGCCCACCACCGGCAAAATGCCACTGACCATGCCCATATTGACAAAGGCATAGGCAAAGAAGATCACGCCAATCGCAGCGCACAGCAGCCGTGCGAAGGTGCCCTGGGCTTTGGAGGCAATCCACAAAATGCGCCAGATCAGGAAGGCAAAGGCCAGCAGCAGCACAACGTTGCCGAGCAGGCCGAATTCTTCGGAATAGGCGGCGAAGATGAAGTCGGTGGTGCGTTCGGGAATGAACGACAGGTGTGTTTGCGTGCCCTGCATATAGCCCTTGCCCCACACGCCGCCTGAGCCGATGGCAATCATGCCTTGCAGGGTGTGGAAGCCCTTGTCGAGCGGGTCGTTCATCGGGTTGAGCAGGGTGCAGACGCGCTCCTGCTGGTAGGCGCGCAAAATGAACCAGCGCACACCTTCGGCACACAGGCGCGGCTCGAACTGCACCAGCAGAAAAATGCCCAACGCACCCAAGGCCATGGGGGGCAGCACCAATTTCCAGCTCAGGCCGGCGAAGAAGATGACTGCCAAACCCGACATCAGCACCAGCAGCGCCGTTCCCAAGTCCGGCTGTTTCATGATCAGCCCGACCGGAATGGCGAGGAGCACAGCAGCCACCACGTAGTCAATCACCTGCAGCCCTTCGTCACGCTTCTGGAACCACCACGCCAGCATCAGCGGTGCGGCAATTTTCAGCAATTCGCTGGGCTGGATCACGATGCCCACATTGACCCAGCGGGTCGCGCCTTTTTTGGTGATGCCAAACAGGGCCACCGCGACCAGCAACGCCACACCCAGGGCATAG
>JAUNUE010000079.1 GCA_030538335.1 Allobrachymonas sp.
GTCAAACCTTGGCAGTCCCCCGGCAAAGCCGGGGGTTTTCCTTGGATAAATAACTGAACACCGTTCGCCCTGAGGTATCGAAGGGCAAGGCGCATCAGGGCTTCGATACCTCAGCCCGAACGGATCGGAAAAAATTGCCCGGTCATTTGCAGAATGAATTAAAGTGACTCTCTGCGTTCTCTGCGCCTCTGCGGTGAAACAGGTTTCAAGGCTTTATGCACCATCACGGCAGCGCCCTATTCCCGATGGTACGGATGCCCGGCATGGATCGACCAGGCGCGGTACAACTGCTCTGCCAGCAGCACCCGCGCCAATGCATGCGGCAGCGTCAGGTCTGACAGGCGGATGCGTTCGTGCGCGCTTTGGCGCAGTTCTGGCAACAAGCCATCTGGCCCGCCGATCAACAACACCACATCGTCACCCGCCTGTTGCCAGTCACGCAGTTTGTCGGCCAGGGCCTTGGTGGTCAACGCCGTGCCGCGCTCGTCCAGCGCCACCTGGTGGCAATGCTTGCCAGCGGCGCTTTCAATGGCGGCCTGGATGCGTTGCGCTTCGGCCTGCATCAACTGCTGCGCCGTCTTGCCGCCGCTGCGCGGCTCGGTTTTGACGGTACGGCATTCCAGTCGCAACTCGGGCGGAAAGCGCTTGGCGTAATCGTCAAACGCGGTCTGCGCCCAGTCGGGCATTTTCTGGCCTACGGCCACGATCAGCAGTTTCATGGGGTGTCTGGCAGATGGCTTTTTTTCACCGCATCAGAAGTGGCCACATCGCTGGCGGCAATGAGACGGTTGAGATACCGTTTTGCCAATGTTACTGCCAGCGCCACGGTCAATAAAAGCCAGAAAGTGATCGACATCCAGCGTCGGCTTTTTTCCTGGGCAAGTGCGTGGATGCGTTCGCGTGAAAAGGTGTTGCTGTCTTGCACGCGCTGGCCGCTTTCATCCACATAGTCAATATGGCGCACCACACGCACCGCAGGGCGGTATTGCCGCCAGACTTCAAGGGTAAGCTGGTTGACCTGAAGAGGCTTGCTGTGGCGGCTGCGGCAAAACGAATCGTGCAACCCTTCGCACGACAGCCATTGCTGTTGCCTGCCCGGCTGCAACAACACCAGCCTCAACTCCATCGCATTGCTGCCCCTGCCACCTATACGCCGGGCCTGCGTCTTGACCTGGGTGTATTGCACAACTTCAGGCGGCGCGTCGGGCGCGGCCAGCACGGGGTTGTCTTTATGGTCAAACCCGTTTTGCAACAGTATCAATAAGCCCATCATCACGACAACAATACCTGTTGCCCATTGGGCGACGGCAAACTGCAGCCGCCAACCCTGCAACGGGTGCAGATTGGCGATCAGTTGCGCTTCTGTGGTGGGGCGGATGCGCTGGTTTACATCGCGCAGTTGCAGGCGCTGGGCCAAGCGGTACGACAGCAGCCGCAAATGGGCGGCCGCGGCGTGGGTGTTGGTGTAGCAATCCATCAAGGTGGCAACATGGCCACGACTGGCATGCGTAAGGAACAGGGAGCATAAGCGCTGGTTCAAACCAAACGCCTCGTTCAGCACATGCGTTTGCCGCAGTTGGCCTTTGCGGTACAGCCGCAAGGTGCGCGAAGCCATATCTAGTTGCCAGTACCCCTCAGGTGTAAAGCTGGCCCGCCCATAATACGCGTTGCTCCTGGCACCCGTCTTGCCGCTAAACAGGTCGAGCAAAAACAGCATACTGCCAATCACATACATGGTTGACCAGAACGGCCACGGCGCAGGCAAAAAGCCCAACCAGCCTGCGCTGGCCACCGCCACACCCAGCAGGCCATTGATGCCAAGCCTGCGGCGCAAGATTCTGGTCTGCTCCCGGCTGTAGTGCGGCGACTCATCCCCCCAATAAAGCACCCGGGGCGATTGCTCCAGCTCACGCAGCAGGCGCTGCACCATTTGCAGCGCACTTTCTGTCCAGATGATGGCAGGTGGTGGGTTGGGCGTCGCTTCCACGATGAATCCTCCGTCACCACAAACACGTTTCCTTATGTCACCCGTTTGCGCGCAGTACCTGAAGGGGTTGCGGCCTTTTTGGCGACCGTTTTGGTGCTGGTGGTGGTTTTGGCAGATGCCACAGCAGCCCTGGGTTTACGGGCTACAGGCTTTGCAGCGGCAGTGGTGGTTTTTGCTGAAGCGGTAGCCGTTTTTGCCGCAGGCTTGCGCACTGCTTTGGCCGGTTCTTTGGTGGCTTTTGAAGCCGCTTTTTTGCTCTCTGCGGGCGCTTTGGCAGCCGCAGTTTCTGCCGCCTTGGCTTCTTTTTTGGCGACAGTTCTGGCCGCTGTGCGTGACAGCGGTTTTTTCGCTGCGGCGGTTTTGGATGCGGGGGCTTTGCCGATGCGCATGCGCACGGGCTTCTCGCCCCAGATGTCTTCAAGCGTGTAGTACTGGCGGATGGCGGGTTGCATGATGTGCACCACAGCCGGGCCGCAATCGACGATGATCCATTCGCCGTTTTCTTCGCCCTCGATGCGCGGCTTGGGGAACCCTGCTTCGCGTACCGCATCGCGCACGCTGGCGGCCAGCGCCTTGGTCTGGCGGTTGCTGGTGCCGCTGGCGATGATCACGCGCTCGAACAGCGCCGATAGATGCTCGGTATCAAATACCTGGATGTCTAGCGCCTTGACATCTTCCAACCCATCCACAATGGCGCGTTGCAGTTTCTGGATGGCGGCTTTTGCGGACTTTTCGGTGGAAGTTTCGGTGGGCATGGGCATCAATGAGGGGTCAAATAAAGGTGATGGTCTTCAATATACTGCGCCACGGCAGGCGGCACAAGCGTTTGCAACCAGGCCAGCCGCTCGTGTGGCGTCAGTGCCGCACGTTGCTGCAGACCTTGGCGGATGGCGGTGGAACTGATGGGGCTGGCGGGCAAGTGTAATGGCACGGCACGCACGCCAGCGGGGGGCTGCAAAGGTTTTTCTGTGTTGCCTGCACTTTCGTTTTCATCAGGGCGCGCCAGCACGGCCACCGTCATTTCGCGCAACAGGTCTTCGGCACGCTGCCACAGCGGCAAGGTGTGCAGCAGGTCCTCGCCCATCACCAGAAACCAGTCGGTGGCCTGCCCCATATGCGCAGGGCGCGCCTGCAGTTCGCGCAAGGTATCGATGGTGTAGGTGGTGCCCGCGCGCTGCAATTCGCAATCGTCCACATGCACTTGGGACACGCCGTCAAAAGCCAGACGCGCCATCGCCAGCCGGTGCGGGCCTGCGGTGAGCCGGCGCTGTTTCATCCACGGCTGGCCGGTAGGGATGATGTAGAGCACATCCAGCGCAAGCTGCTGCACCGCCGCAGCCGCCAGCGCCACATGCGCCTTGTGCGTGGGGTCAAACGCACCGCCGTAGATGCCTGCACGTTGACGGCAATGAACGTTTGTGAGCGAATGCGCTCCTGTGTTCATGGCTTCAGCCAAGCGCACGAAACCCGATATCGCGGCGGTACTGCATCCCCGCCATTTGCACCTGTTGCAAGGCCTCATAGGCACGGCTTTGCGCCTGTTTGGTGTTGCCGCCTAGCGCCGTCACGCACAGCACGCGGCCACCGTTGCTGCGCAGTTCGCCTTCGTGCAGTTGCGTGCCTGCGTGGAACACCTTGACCTCATCGGTATCAGCAGGCAACTGCGCAATGGCATCGCCCTTGCGCGGGCTGGCCGGGTAGCCGTGTGCGGCCACCACCACGCCCAGCGCCACGCGGTGGTCCCACTGCAGGCCAAAGTCAGCCAGCGGCTTGGCGTGCGCCGGATCGGTGGCGGCCCACAGCAGTTCAAACAAATCGCTTTTCAGCCGCATCAAGATCGGCTGCGTTTCAGGGTCGCCCATGCGGCAGTTGAACTCCAGCGTCTTGACCTTGCCCTCAGGCGAAATCATCAACCCGGCATACAAAAATCCGGTGTAGGGAATGCCGTCTTTGGCCATGCCTTTGAGGGTCGGCAAAATCACCTCGCGCATGGTGCGTGCGTGCACCTCGGCTGTAACGACGGGTGCAGGCGAGTACGCACCCATGCCGCCCGTGTTGGGGCCTTGGTCGCCGTCTTGCAGGCGCTTGTGATCCTGGCTGGTGGCCAATGCGGCCACATCGGTGCCGTTGCACACCACCATGAAGCTGGCTTCTTCGCCGTGCAGAAACTCCTCGATCACCACGCGCGCTTCGCCGTTGTGCTGCACGCCGAGGGTGTTGGCCTCCAGCATGTCGGCCACTGCTGCGTGCGCTTCTTCCACCGTTTGTGCCACCACCACGCCTTTGCCTGCGGCCAGGCCGTCGGCCTTGATCACAATGGGCGCGCCCAATTTGTCGATATAGGCGTGGGCAGCAGCGACCTCGGTAAACGTCTCGAACGCTGCGGTAGGAATGCCATGGCGTTGCATGAAAGCCTTGCTGAAAGCCTTGGAACTTTCGAGCTGCGCAGCAGCCTGCGTCGGGCCAAAAATGCGCAAGCCTGCGGCGCGGAACATGTCCACCACACCTGCGGCCAGCGGCGCTTCGGGGCCGACCACCGTCAGGTCGATTTTGTTGGCTTGCGCCCATTGGCACAGTGCGGCCAGGTCCGTAAGGGGCACATTTTCCAGATGCTCATCTAGCGCCGTGCCACCGTTGCCCGGTGCCACATACACTTTGGATACGCGCTGCGCCTGCTGCATTTTCCAGGCCAGCGCATGCTCGCGGCCACCGCCGCCAATAACGAGGATTTTCATAGATCTTGCCAAACTGTGCGCCCGCATGTGTTGGGGCGTAACTGCTGATTATCCGGGTTTTGCATGTCTGCACGCGCCCCGCGCCTTCAAATGGCACGGGTGGACAAAAACCCTAGCAAAACCCGGTGCCGCCGCATGGCACACTGCAGGCTTGCCATACGCGACACCATGAACATTCTGTACGACGAACATCTGGACGGCGCCTTGCCCAAGGTAGACGCAAATGCCGTGCGCGCTGCGCTGCAGGCACGCATGCCCGATCTGCAGATTTTGCACCGCCCCGAGGAGATGCAGCCGTTTGAGTGCGATGGCCTTTCGGCCTACCGCACCATGCCCATGCTGGTGGTGCTGCCCGATACGCTGGCGCAGGTGCAGGCGATTTTGCAGGTGTGCCACGCCATGCAGGTGCCCGTGGTGCCGCGCGGTGCGGGCACGGGCTTGTCGGCCGGGGCGCTGCCGCTGCCGTGCAGCGTGTTGCTGGTCATGGCCAGGTTTTCGCAAATTCTTGAGATCAACGCCGAGGGCGCGTATGCCCGCGTGCAGCCGGGCGTGCGCAACCTCGCCATCTCGCAAGCGGCAGCGCCTTATGGCTTGTACTACGCGCCCGACCCCTCATCGCAAATTGCCTGCTCCATTGGCGGCAATGTGGCTGAAAACGCAGGCGGCGTGCATTGCCTGAAGTATGGCCTGACGGTGCACAACATCCTGCAATTGCACATCCTCACCATGCAGGGCGAAGAGATGGTGCTGGGCAGCGAGGCGCTGGATGCCGCCGGTTTTGACCTGATGGCGCTGTTCACCGGCTCCGAAGGCATGCTGGGCGTGGTGACCGAGGTGCGCGTCAAGCTGCTGCCGCGCCCGCCCATGGCGCAGGTGTTGCTGGCGAGCTTTGCCGATGTGGCCTTGGCAGGCAACGCCGTGGGGGCGATTCTTGCCGCAGGCATCATCCCTGCGGGGTTGGAGATGATGGACCAACTGGCCATTGAAGCGGCAGAAGACTTCATCCACGCGGGCTACCCCACCGACGCGCAAGCCATTTTGCTGTGCGAGCTTGACGGCGTGGCCGACGATGTGACAGAAGATGTGGCGCTGGTGGCCGAGGTGCTGCGCGCATCGGGTGCTACGTCAGTGGCCGTATCGCAAAACGAGGCAGAGCGGCAGCGTTTCTGGGCCGGGCGTAAAAATGCGTTTCCGGCGGTGGGGCGCATTTCGCCTGATTACTATTGCATGGATGGCACCATTCCGAAGCGGCAACTGGCCACGGTGTTGCAAGGCATAGCAAGCTTGTCGCGCGAATACGGCCTGCGCGTGGCCAATGTGTTCCACGCCGGTGACGGCAATATGCACCCGCTGATCCTGTTTGATGCCAACTTGCCGGGCGAGCTGGAGCGGGCGGAGGCACTGGGCGGCGCCATCCTGGCGCTGTGCGTGCAGGTGGGCGGCACCATCACTGGCGAGCATGGTGTGGGGCGCGAAAAAATCAACCAGATGTGCGTGCAGTTCAACGACGACGAGATCACGCTGTTCCACGCCATCAAGGCGGCGTTTGACCCGGATCGCCTGCTCAACCCCGGCAAGAACATTCCCACGCTGCACCGCTGCGCCGAAATGGGCGCCATGCACATCCACCGCGGCCAGTTGCCGCACCCGGAACTGGAGCGGTTCTAAATGGCAGACCACGCCCACACCGCAGCGTGCACCCACACGGCACGACCGGGCGAGCGCCCCGCCAGCACCAGCGAAAGCCACCTGCTCGAACAGGTACGCGCTGCGCTGCACGCCCACCAGCCGCTGCGCATGGAAGGCGGCAACACCAAATCCCACCTGGGGCGCCCCGTACAGGGCGAAGTGCTGCGCACCACGGCACACAGCGGCATCGTGCATTACGACCCCACCGAGCTGGTGCTGACCGCACGTTGCGGCACACCGCTGCGCGAAGTGGAGGCTGCATTGGCCGAACGCGGCCAGATGCTGGCGTGCGAGCCGCCGCACCATGGCGATGCCGCCACCGTGGGCGGCATGGTGGCGGCAGGGCTTTCGGGCCCGCGCCGCCCTTGGGCGGGCGCGGTACGCGATTTTGTGCTGGGATGCCGCATGGTCACCGGACACGGCACCCTGGTCAAACTGGGTGGCGAGGTGATGAAGAACGTGGCGGGCTACGATGTGTCGCGCCTCATGGCGGGCAGCTACGGCTGTCTGGGCGTACTCACCGAGGTGTCGCTCAAGGTGCTACCCCTGCCGCGCCAAACCGCGCACCGCGTGCTGGCCTGCAGCGCAGAACAAGCCCTGCAGCACTTTGCCCAATGGCGGCAAATGCCCACGCCCGTAAGCGCCGCGTGTTTTACCAACGGCCAGTTGCACGTGCGTTTGCAGGGCGGCACCGCATCGGTACAGCAGTTTGCGCAAGACCTGGGCGGGCAAGAGCTTGATCCTGGTTTTTGGCACGTACTGAATGAAAACCGCCTGCCCTTTTTTGCCGACCCGCGCCCTTTGTGGCGCTTGTCGGTGCCTGCGCACGCGCCGCTGCAAGACCTGCCGGGCGAGGTGTTGATCGACTGGGCGGGCGCACAACGCTGGCTCAAAACCAACGCCACTGAAGATGCCGTGCGCGCCCTGGTCGGCACCAGCGGCCACGCCACCTGCTACACCGCAGGCGCAGCCACCAGCCCGTTCCAACCTTTGGCGCCGGTGCTGCTGCGCTACCACCAGCAACTCAAGCAGCAGATGGATCCGCAGGGCATTTTCAACCCCGGGCGCATGTACGCCAGCTTCTGATACCGCCGCCCATTTGCCATGCAAACCCAACTGTCACCCCAAGCCCAAACGCTGCCCCGCGCCCAAGTGGCGCAAGACATTTTGCGCAGTTGCGTGCACTGCGGTTTTTGCAACGCCACCTGCCCCACTTACCAGGTGCTGGGTGACGAGCGCGACGGCCCGCGGGGCCGCATTTACCTGATCAAGGCGTTTCTCGAAACAGGCAACGCCACGCAAGACACCCAGGCGCACCTCGATCGTTGCCTGAGCTGCCGCAGTTGCGAAACCACCTGCCCCTCGGGCGTGCAATACCACACCCTGCTCGATATTGCTCGCCCCGCCGTAGAGCAGCAGGTGGGGCGGCCGTGGCCACAGAAATGGCTGCGCTGGTGGCTGCGCACGGTGATGACAAGGCGCTGGCTGTTTGCGCCGCTGTT
>JAUNUE010000080.1 GCA_030538335.1 Allobrachymonas sp.
CTCGATATCGCGTGGCACGGCCAAATCTACCAGCAACAGGGGGCGCTGGCTGCGTTTTTTCATTGCGCTTTCGACGGCACCCAGGCCAATCAGCGGCAGGGTGCTGGCGGTGCAACTGACCACCACGTCAAATTCCGCCAGGCGCTGGGGTAGCTCGGCCAACGGCATGGTCTGGCCGCTGGCGCGTGCAGCCAAGGCCGCGCCGCGTTCGGGGTGGCGGTTGGCAACGACCAGTTGCTGCGGGTTTTGGGCGGCAAAGTGCGTGCAGACCAGCCCGATCATCTCGCCAGCACCAACAAACAGTACCCGCGTCTGGTGCAGGTCACCGCCCATGTGCTGCAGGGCGAGTTTGACGGTGGCAGCGGCCAGGCTGGTGCTGTGCATGCCGATGGCGGTGCTGTTGCGCACCTGCTTGGCCACGGCAAAGCTGCGCTGGAACAACTGGTGCAGCGTGCTGCCCAGGCTGCCCGCGTTGTGGGCGGCGCGCACGGCGTCTTTCATCTGGCCAAGGATTTGCGGCTCACCCAGCACCATCGAGTCCAGCCCGCAGGCCACGCGGAAGGCGTGCCGCGCCGCGCCGTCATCCTGCAAGGTATAGGCATGGGCGCGCAAGGTGTCGGCGGGCACATCACCCGCATCTGCGAGCCAGTGCAGGGTGTGGTCAAACGCAACGCGGTCGCTGGCGCAATAGATTTCGGTGCGGTTGCAGGTCGAAATGATGGCAGCTTCGGGGTGCTGCGGAAACTGCCGACGCAGGCCGTGCAGCGCAGGTTCCATCTGTTCAAGCGCAAATGTGAAGCGGCCCCGCAGGTCAAGCGGAGCCGTATGGTGGTTCAGACCCAAGGCCCAGACTGGCATAGTGTGTGGATTATAAAATCAGCATCTTCTGAAGAGATGGTGTGCAACGATACAACAGGCGGTTTGACGGCATGGGGTTTCCGGGTTTTTTCAATCATCTGCTCAATTTTGTCTTGCCCGCATTCTGGATGGCGACATCGTTGTTGCTGATCCACTGGCTGCTGCGCAAGCGCGGTGCACCGCCGCTGCTTTGGGGGCGGCACTGGCTGTGCCTGTTTGCCAGTGGCGTGGCCGTGCTGGTGGCCGGTTTGGTGGTGTTTCAGCGCGATGGCCGCATGGCGACCTATGTGGCGTTGGCTGTGGTGATGGGGCTGGTGCAGGCGTGGCTGGCAAGGCGCAAGGCAGGGTTGTCGGCAGCATCTGCAAACCCTCGGCAATAAGGGGTGCCTGCTTCATGCAGATGTCGTGTGTTTATGGCAGCATAGCCAGCCGCCATGCAAATGACCACGCCCGACCACAACACGCCCCACAAACATGCCACGCCGCAGGCAGATGCGCATGACCGCCATCCGTGGCAGATTTTCCGTGTCTTTTTAAAGCTGGGCCTGTCGGCCTTTGGCGGGCCGGTGGCGCATCTGGGGTATTTTCGCAACGAATTTGTGCAGCGGCGGCAGTGGCTGTCTGAGCACAGCTACGCCGATCTGGTGGCACTGTGCCAGTTCCTGCCGGGGCCAGCCAGCAGCCAGGTGGGCATGGCTTTGGGGTTGTCGCGAGGTGGCTATCTGGGCGCGTTTGCAGCTTGGGTCGGGTTCACGCTGCCATCGGCGTTTTTGCTCATGGTGTTTGCCTATGGCATGGGCAGTTTCGGCCAGTGGGTGCCAGCGGGCGTATTGCATGGCCTGAAAATCGTTGCGGTGGCCGTGGTGGCACAAGCCGTGTGGGGTATGGCGAAACGATTGTGTGCGGGCGTGCTGCGCACGGCCATCATGCTGTTGGTGGCCGGTGCAGTGCTGTTGTGGTCGTCGGCCTGGGTTCAGTTGCTGGCACTGGTGGTATGCGGGGCTGCAGGCATGCTGTTGTTCAAACCCGATGCATCTGCAGCGCAAGGGTCGTCGTTGCCGGTACAGATCAGCCGCCGGGCGGGCATGGTTTGGCTGGCCTTGTTTCTGGTGCTTTTGCTGGGTTTGCCTGTGCTGATGCAAGTCCTGCCGAACAGCCGTGTGGCGCAGGTCGAAGCGTTTTACCGTGCGGGTGCGCTGGTGTTTGGCGGTGGCCATGTGGTGCTGCCGCTGCTGCAGGCATCGGTGGTGCCGCCGGGCTGGCTCAGCAACGATGTCTTCATGGCAGGCTATGGTGCAGCGCAGGCGGTGCCGGGGCCGCTGTTTACGTTTGCTGCATTTCTGGGCGCAGCCATGCCCCCCGATGCGCTGCCGCGTTGGGCCAACGGCTTTCTGCTGTTGCTGGCGATCATGGCGCCTTCTTTTTTGCTGATTGCTGGCGCCATGCCGTTTTGGGAGGCCCTGCGCAGCAATGCGCGCATGCGCGCGGCGCTGGTGGGCATCAATGCCGGGGTGGTGGGCATTTTGCTCGCGGCACTCTACCACCCGGTATGGACCAGCGCCATCTATCGTCCAACAGATTTTTTGCTGGCCGCCCTGGCTTTTGTCGTCTTGATGTTTGCCCGGTTGCCGTCGTGGCTGGTTGTTCTGGCTACAGGCCTGGGTGGTTGGTTGTTGGCGATGTGGTAGCGTCTGCCTGCTACACCTGCGTACAAGCCACCTGTGTTCCATTACCCACACTATGCAGGGGCGGCACAGCCTCGGCGCATACGGCTTGGGCAATGGGGCAGCGGGTGCGGAAGGCGCAGCCTGATGGCGGGTGGATGGGTGAGGGCAGGTCGCCGTGCAACAGTTGCACCTGTTTGGCGCGCTCAAATTCGGGGTCGGGTACGGGAATGGCCGACAGCAGGGCTTGCGTGTAAGGGTGTTGGGGTGATTGGTACAGGGCCTGTTTGGGGGCAAGCTCCATGCAGCGGCCCAGGTACATGACCATGACCCGGTGGCTGATGTGCTTGACGACTGCCAGGTCGTGTGCAATGAAGATCAACGACAGGCCCATGGAGGTTTGCAGGTCTTTGAGCAGGTTGATGATCTGGGCCTGGATGGATACGTCAAGCGCCGATACCGGCTCGTCGCAGATGATGAGTTTGGGTTGGAGGATGAGCGCGCGCGCAATGCCGATGCGTTGGCACTGGCCGCCTGAAAATTCGTGGGCATAGCGGTTGAGCTGACTGCGTACCAGGCCGACTTGCTCCATGGTTTCGAGCACGCGCTGTTGCACTGCGTCCTTGGAGAGTTGCGGCTCGTGGGTGTGCAGCGGCTCGCCAATGAGTTGAGCCACTGTCATGCGCGGGTTGAGCGAGGCCAGCGGGTCTTGAAAAATCATCTGCACATCGCGGCGCAGTTGCATCCATTGCTGCTTGTTGGCGCCCACCATTTCCTGCCCCAGCCATTTCACACTGCCGGAAGTGACCGGCACCAGGTTCAGGATGCCGCGTGCCAGCGTGGATTTTCCGCAGCCTGATTCGCCCACCACTCCGAGTGTTTCGCCGGGCATGAGGTCAAAACCCACACCGTTGACGGCCTTGAGCACGGGGCCTTTGGCCCAGGGCAGGGGGCTTTCGGACGCCAGGGTGAAATGCACGTGCAGGTCGCGAACTTCGAGAATGGGGCTGGTCATGGCGCTGGCCGATAGGGCGGGGGCAACAGAGGTGGAGGTATTCATGCAGATGGTTGCGCAATGGGTGTTTGCCGTACCTGTTCAGGTGGTAGATGGCAGGCACGCAGCAGGCCTGGTTCGTCGTTGCAAGGTAGCAATGCCGGGGTTTCTTGATGGCAACGGTCAAAGGCAAAGGCGCACCGTGGCGCAAACGGGCAGCCGGTGCTGCGTGTGGATGAAACCGGCGGTGTGCCGGGGATGGCGTAAAGGCGTTCTTCGCCATCGCCATGTATGCGCGGTATGGCGCCCAGCAAGCCCTGGGTATAGGGGTGGCTGGGCTGGTAGAAGATATGGCGGGCAACGGCTTGTTCCATAACGCGCCCGCCGTACATCACGATGACCTGGTCGCACAAACCGGCGACTACGCCCAGGTCGTGCGTGATCATGATGATGGCGGTGCCGGTGTCTTTTTGCAGTTCGCGCATCAAGGCCAAAATTTGCGCCTGCACGGTGACGTCGAGTGCGGTGGTGGGCTCGTCGGCAATCAGCAGTTCTGGCTCGCACAGCAGCGCCATGGCGATCATCACACGCTGGCGCATACCGCCCGAGAATTCGTGCGGGTACATGTCAATGCGGCGGGCGGCATCGGGAATTTTCACCGCATCGAGCACTTCAAGTGCCCGTTTGCGGGCGGCGCTGCGGCTCATGCCTTTGTGGAACTCCAGCACTTCGGTCATTTGCCGCTCTACCGTGAGGTAGGGGTTGAGCGAAGTCATGGGGTCTTGAAAAATCATGGCCACGCGGTTGCCGCGGATTTGGTTGAGTGCCGTGGTGGGCATGCCCAGCAGGTTTTGCCCCCGGAACAGCGCCTGGCCGCTGGCATGGCCGTTTTTGGCCAGCAGGCCCATCATGGCCAGCACACTCTGGCTTTTGCCGGAGCCTGATTCGCCCACAATGCCCAGCGTCTGACCGGCATCAAGCGTGAAGCTGATGCCATTGACGGCATGCACATCGCCATCGCCGGTGGCAAAGCGTACGCTCAAATCCTGTACGTGAAGAAGGTGTTCCTGCATGTTGTGGGTATTCGTTCTGTGCTCAGCGGTCTTTGGGGTCGAGCGCATCGCGCAGCCCGTCGCCAATGAAGTTGAAGCAATACAGGGTGATGGAGAGCAGGGCAGCCGGAAACAGCAACATCCAGGGGGATGATTCCATGACCAGCGCCCCGTCGTGGATGAGCACGCCCCAACTGGTCATCGGTTCTTGTATGCCCAGCCCCAGGAATGACAGCACCGACTCGGTGAGGATCACGCCCGGCACGGTGATGGTGGTGTAGATCACCACCACGCCCAGCAGGTTGGGGATGATGTGGCGGAAGATGATGCTGGGTGTGGAAACGCCCATGGCGCGTGCAGCTTCCACAAACTCGCGCGAGCGTAGCGACAGGGTTTGCCCGCGCACGATGCGCGCCATGCTCATCCATGAAAACACCGTGATGGTGATGACCATGAGGTAAAAATCGCGCCCCAAAATGGTGATCAGCAAGATGGCAATCAGCAGGTAGGGTATGGCGTACATGAGGTCTACCACCCGCATCATCAGGCCATCGGTCTTGCCGCCGATAAAACCTGCGGTGGCTCCCCAGACAATGCCCAGGGTGGCCGAGGTGATGGTGGCCAGCACGCCTACCAGTAGCGAAATACGCCCGCCAATGAGGCAGCGCACCAGCAAATCGCGGCCTGATTCATCGGTGCCGAACCAATGCCAGTTTTTCCATGTAGGTGGCATGCTCATGGCGTCCCAGTCGGTGGCATCGTAGGCATTGGGCAGCAGCCACGGGCCAGCCACGCACACCAGCACAATCACGAGCAGCAATATCAGGCTGACTACGGCGGCCTTGTTGCGGATGAAGCGGCGGCGCGCATCCTGCCAGGGGCTGCGACCCTGCACGGAGGTGGCGTCAGGCGCTTGTGCTGCAGAAATGGCAGTAGCGGCAGAAGACGGCATGTTGGTCATGGCTTGGCGCGGGTCAACGGTAGCGGATGCGCGGGTCAAGAAAGGCATAGGTCAGATCCACCAGCAGGTTCAGCAACACGGCTGCGCTGGTAATCAATACCACCAGACCCAGTACCAGGGTGTAGTCGCGGTTGCCTGCGCCGTTGACGATGAGCTTGCCCAGCCCCGGCAAAGAAAAAATCGATTCGGTCACCACCGCTGAAGTGATGACGCTGATGGCCAGCGGCCCCATCAGCGACGCTACCGGCAGCAGCGCCGGGCGCATGGCGTGGCGCAGTACCACTGTGCGCATGGGTAGACCCTTGGCTTTGGCGGTGCGGATGAAGTTGCTGCTGAGCACTTCAATCAGGCTGCCGCGCATGACGCGGGCAATTTCGGCGGTGTTGATGAAGGTCAGCAGCAATACCGGCAGCACCATGTAGCGCGGGGCAAAATCGTTCCAGCCGCCTGAGGGCAACCAGCGTAGCCAGATGGCAAACACCAGCACCAGCACCGGCCCCACGATGAATGAAGGAAATACCTGCCCCAGGCTGCCCAGCAGCATCACGGCATAGTCGACCACGGTGTTCTGGCGCAGGGCGGCCACAATGCCCAGCCCAATGCCCAATACCAAAGAAAGCGCGATGGCGGTGCCGCCAATGCTCAATGAAACCGGCAGGGCGCGTGCCACCAGCTCGTTGACGCTCCAGTCTTCAAAACGGAAAGACGAGCCCAGGTCGCCGCGCAGCAGGTTGCCCAGGTAATACAGGTATTGCTTCCAGACCGGTTCATCGAGATGGTATTTTTCGCGCAGGTTGGCCATGATGACGTCTGACACCTTGACCTCGGCATCAAACGGCCCGCCTGGTGTGAAGTGCATCAGGAAATAACAAACGGTGATGGCCGCCAGCAGCGTGGGTAGGGTAACCAGCAGGCGGCGCAAGACATAAGACCACATGGGGGGCTATCGGGTGTGGCAGGCAGGGTTTGTGTTTTGCCTGGATTGAACAGGGTTGAACAGAGGGGTTGCTGGAAGTGGGCTGGCAAGAATAGCCGTCATCCCTGCTCCATCTTCAGAACATGGGCCAACAACCATTTCCGCCTGTACGGAGGCAATGGTTGTTGACTCGCATGCATCTGACGATGGAATCAGGCAACGTTACGCGCCAGTATCAATGCGCGGCCAGCGACAGGTCTTTGGTGCGGTAACGGTCCATCACGTTGTCAGAAGAAAAACCCTGCACCCAGCTTTTGACCATGCGGGTGCGCGTGTACTGCAACAGCGGAATGACCGGATAGTCTTCCATCATCAGCTTATTGGCTTGCGAGAGCAGTTCCTTGCGCCTGGCGGGGTCGGTCGACTGGTTGCCCTCGTCGATCAGCTTTTGTGCTTCCTTGTTGCAGTAGCCGTGGTAGTTTTGGGCCGAGTTGCACTCCAGCAGCGTGAGGAAGGTGGAGGCATCGTTGTAATCAGCCAACCAGCCGTTGCGGGCGATCTGGTAGTCCATGTCTTCGCGCTTCTTGATCAGCACCTTGAACTCCATGGCCTCCATTTCTGTCTCCAGGCCGAGCTTGGTCTTCCATTCAGACTGGGCAAAAATTGCCATTTTCTTGTGGTATTCGCTGGTGTTGTAGGCAAACTTCATTTTGGTGCCGGGCTTTACGCCGGCTTCGGCCATCAGCTTTTTGGCTTCTTCCACGCGCTTTTCCATGGGCCACTGCACCCAATCGGGCTGAGCCGTGTCAGCGCCCGAAACACCGCGGGTGACGATGCTGTAAATGGGTTTCTGGTCGTCGGCGGTTACTTTTTCAGCCATCACGTCGCGGTCGATCACCATATTGAGCGCCTTGCGCATGCGCACGTCCTTGAACAGGGGATCTTTGTTGTTGAGGCTGTAGTAACGAATGCCGAGGTTGTCAGCTAGCAGGGTTTCTTTTGGATACTGTTGCGCCAAGCGCTTGTATTGACCAGCTGGTAGTTCGTGGGTAGCATCAATTTCGCCTGATTCCCACATCTTGAGTTCAGCATCCTGGCCTTCCACAGCGGTGTAGGTGACTTTTTCAATCTTGACGTTGTCTGCGTCCCAATAATTAGGCGATTTGGTCAGCACCACCTTGCTGTTGGGTGTCCATTCGGTCATGACATAAGCGCCATTGCCCACGATATTGCCGGGCTTGGTCCAGTCTTTGCCATGCTTTTCGATAGTGGCTTTATGCAATGGGCCTACTTGCAGGTTGGTCAGAATGTCAAGAAAGAACGGTACTGGAAAAG
>JAUNUE010000081.1 GCA_030538335.1 Allobrachymonas sp.
GAGCGACGGGCGCCGCACCACCGCCAGCATCATCGGCACCGACCCCGAAACCGATCTGGCCGTGCTCAAGATTGACCTGGGCACCGTGCCATCCATAGCGTTAGGCGACTCGGGCAGCCTGCAGGTAGGCGACCCGGTACTGGCCATTGGCAACCCTTTTGGCGTGGGGCAAACCGTGACCAGCGGCATCGTCAGTGCACTGGGGCGCAGCGAACTGGGTATCAACACGTTCGAGAACTTCATCCAGACCGATGCCGCCATCAACCCCGGCAACTCGGGTGGTGCGCTGGTTGACATCAGCGGCAACCTGGTCGGCATCAACACCGCCATCTATTCGCGCACGGGTGGTTATATGGGCATTGGTTTTGCCACACCCACCAGCATGGCCAAGCAGGTGCTTGAAGACATTGTGAAAAGCGGCCATGTCACGCGCGGCTGGATTGGCGTGGAACCGGGCAATATCAGCGCAGAAATTGCCGCAGCCTTTGGCGGCAAGGAAAACGAAGGCGTCATCGTGACCGGCGTGGTGCAGGACAGCCCCGCAGCGCAGGCCGGGGTGCTGCCGGGCGACATCATCAGCCGGGTCAATACGCAACCGATCCGCAATGTGCAGGATTTGCTCGCTACTGTTTCCGGACTCAAGCCGGGAACACCAGCAACCTTGTCTGTCTCACGCAAATTCGAGGCGATGACGCTGGAGATTACGCCGCAGCAAAGGCCCAAGCCGGTGACGAACACCAAGGCCAGCGGGCAGTAAGTTAATCTATTTCGCTGCTGGCAAACGCCTGCAGCCGTTTGCGCAGCAGGGCCACTTCTTCCATCAGATCCACCGCCAGCGCCGCCAATTGCGGGTCGGCGTCGAAGTGGCGCTCCAGATCGGCCACGCGCCGCGCGCGCACCAGCGTGGCCGATGAAAAACGCCATTGTGTGCTTTGCGCCGGGTCTTCTGCCATGCCAGCCGCTGGCGTAAGCACGCCCGCCTGCACACGGTTGTGCAGCCATTGCGGCGTAAGGCAACAGGCTTGGGCAAGTTGCTCCAGCGTCAAGGTGCCGTCGTCCAGCAGTTCTACCGACTCGGCGTGGATCACATAAGTGGAAACAGGGGTTGGGTTCATGGTCATGCCGCCTTGCTGTGGTTCATGCCAAACGGGGATTGAAGCCGGGGTAGGTCTGCGCGAGTTTTTCCCAGGCGGCGCGTTGCTCGTCTGTTGCGGCACCGGGAATGGCGGGTTCAATTTCGAGGTACAAATCGCCGGGTTGCGCGGCCGGAATGCCGCGTCCCTTGAGGCGCAACTTGCGCCCGCTGCCTGAACCGGCCGGTACGTTGACTTCTACTGTGGCGCCGTCGACCGTCTGCACCTGGATGCCTCCGCCCAGGGCTGCCTCCCAAGGCGCCAGGCGCAGGCGCTGGTACACATCCTTGCCTTCCACGCGCCAGCGCGCATCGCTGCGCAACTGCACCTGCAACAGCAAGTCGCCCGCTGTACCGCCACCAAAGCCCGCACCGCCCTGCCCCGCCAGACGGATCATCTGGCCTTCGTACACGCCTTTGGGAATCTTGACCTGCAGCGTGCGTTGCTCGGGCACGACGCGGCCTTGTGCATCGACCTTGTGGCCTTGCAAAGTGAGAGTGCGTTCTGCGCCACGGTAGGCGTCGATCAGGTCAAGTTCGATGCTGGCGTGCTGATCTTCACCGCGCATGGATGCGCCTGCGCCCGAGGCCCCACGCGCGCGCCGCGCACGGGCACCGCTGCCGAACAGGTGCTCGAAAAATTCGCTGTAGCCATCTGCGGAACCTGCACCGCCAAAGCCGCCAAATCCACCGGCATCGCCAAAAGAGAACTCCGCATCCCAACCGGGAGGCGGCTGGTACTGCCCGCCCGATTGCGCATAACCTTGCGCACCCAACTGGTCGTAGGCGGCGCGTTTTTCGGGATCGGACAAGACCGTGTTGGCCTCGTTGACCTCGGCCATGCGCTGGGCGGCATCGGCCTCCTTGCTCACGTCAGGATGGTACTTGCGCGCCAGCTTGCGGTAAGCCTTCTTGATGTCGTCGGCGCTGGCGCTTTTGTCTACGCCCAGCACCTGGTAATAGTCTTTGAACTCCATGCCTTATTCAATCCACAGCCTTGTTTTTACACGGGCATTGTGCATTTTTGAAAAAAGTCAGTCATTGCCTTTGCTCCACGGGCGCGGCCCACCCAGCACGTGCACATGCAGGTGGCGCACCTCCTGCCCGCCATCGTGACCCGTGTTGATCATGATGCGAAAGCCCCCTTCCGGGTACGGGCGGCAGCCATTTTCAAACGCCAGTTGGGGTGCCAGCGTCATGATTTTGCCCATGACGGCGGCATCGTCCGGCGCAAGCTGCGCCATCGACGGGATGTGGCGTTTGGGAATGATCAGGAAATGCACCGGCGCCCAAGGGGCAATGTCGTGGAAGGCAAAGACATCATCGTCTTCATACACCTTGCGCGAAGGGATTTCGCCCGCGATGATCTTGCAGAAGATGCAGTTGGGATCGTGCGCCATGAGGACAGGCCCTTTCTCAAACAATGACGGTTGCATTGTAGGGGCAGCCAACCCCGCTGCCGGATGGCGCTGACCAGGACCTCCCTCAAGCACTCACTTCACGATTGCCATTCATGCAGACCATGCCGCGCACGATGCGGTAGAGGAACCAGATCGAGATGATGCCCCAGGCAATCCAGCCCGGCACGACCAGCAGCAGCCACAGCGGTGCTGTCAGGGCATACAACACGCCCGCCCAGATCACCGAACGGATGCGCCACGAAAAATGGCTGTACTGCCAACTGCCTTTGGCGTCGGGCCGCTTCACCCAGTCGATCAGGATGGCAATGAGCAACAGGCCCACGCCCGCCTGCACGCCCGGGAGCACGGCGGCAATCGCCACCACCAGATGCAGGCCGTAACTGACCCAACCCAGGGTTTTGAGGGTATCCATGCGTGCGGGCGGCAAAGGCGGCGGCTGACCAGAATCGTTCTGGAAACGGCCGGGTACGTCAATGATGTCGCTCATGCAGACTCCTTCTCGGGCATCAGTGCCCGTTTGCTTCACGCGCCTGCGCCTTGCGCAAGGCTTTTTCTTCAATGCCACTGGTGCCTTCGCGGCGCTCCAGCTCGGCCAATATGTCTTCGGGACGCAAGCCGTAGTGCGCCAAGGCCACCAGGGTGTGGAACCACAGGTCGGCCACTTCGTAGACGAGTTTGGCCTTGTCACCGCCAGCATCCACATCCTTGGCGGCCATCACCGTTTCAGTCGCTTCTTCACCAATCTTTTTGAGAAACGCATCAGAGCCTTTGTGAAGCAGCCGTGCCACATAGCTCGCCTCCGGGTCGCCGCCATGGGCAGGCAGGCGGGTTTCAATGGTATTGGCCAGACGGGCAAGGGTGTCGGTGGTGGACATGTTGATGTTTGAAAATAGAACAGCGGTTTGTGGTCTCACGTATTGTCTCCCTCGCCCCTTTGGGGAGAGGGTAGGGGTGAGGGGGAAAGATGTTTCACGGCGAAACTTTGCCCTCACCCCAGCCCTCTCCCGCAAGCGGGAGAGGGAGCCGTAAGTCTTATTTATAGATGCTTTTCGGGTCTTTCAAGACCGGGTCGGCAGCTTCCCACTGCCCATTCTGTAAACGCTGGTAAAAACAACTGTGCCGCCCGGTGTGGCAGGCAATGCCCGGAGTGTGCCCGGTCTGCGTGACAGCCAACAGCACCACGTCGTTGTCGCAATCCAGGCGTATGTCGTGCACCGTCTGCACATGGCCGCTTTCTTCGCCCTTGAACCAGAGCTTTTTGCGCGAACGGCTGAAATACACGGCACGGCCCAACTCTGCGGTTTTTTGCAATGCTTCGCGGTTCATCCAGGCGAACATCAGCACATCGCCGGTGTCTTTTTCCTGGGCGATAACGGGCACCAAGCCACTGTCATCCCAGCGGATGGCATGGAGCCAATCTCCCGAATCCGCAGATTGCTCCATGCTCACAGCCTGACCGGAATGCCACGCGCAGCCATATGCTGCTTGGCCTGTTGCACGGTGTAGGTACCGTAGTGGAAGATGCTGGCCGCCAGCACGGCATCGGCGCCGCCTTGCTGCACGCCATCGGCCAGGTGGTCGAGCGTGCCCACGCCACCAGAGGCAATCACGGGCACCGGTACCGCATCGCTCACGGCGCGCGTCAGCGCCAGGTCAAAACCGCTTTGCGTGCCGTCGCGGTCCATGCTGGTCAGCAGGATTTCGCCTGCGCCGTGTTCGGCCATCTGGCGCGCCCATTGCACGGCGTCGATACCCGTATTTTTGCGGCCCCCATGGCTGTACACGTCCCAGCCTTCGCCGCGTGCGGCAATGTCTTCGGGTGCGGTGCGCTGCTTGGCGTCTATCGCCACCACAATACATTGTGAGCCGTAGCGCGCTGCCGCATCGCGGATGACCTGCGGATTGGCAATGGCCGCCGAATTGAAGCTGGTTTTGTCAGCGCCTGCGTTGAGCAGGCGGCGCACGTCTTCGACCGTGCGCACGCCGCCGCCTACGGTCAGTGGAATGAATACCTGGGAGGCCACTTTTTCGATGATGGGCAGGATCAGGTCGCGCCCGTCGCTGGTGGCGGTGATGTCGAGAAAGGTGAGCTCGTCGGCCCCCTGCTCGTTGTAGCGCGCGGCAATTTCCACGGGGTCACCCGCGTCGCGCAATTCGACAAAATTGACGCCTTTGACGACGCGGCCACCGGTCACGTCCAGGCAGGGGATGATGCGTTTGGC
Source organism: Allobrachymonas sp. (assembly GCA_030538335.1). Taxonomy (GTDB): domain Bacteria; phylum Pseudomonadota; class Gammaproteobacteria; order Burkholderiales; family Burkholderiaceae_C; genus Brachymonas. Next base: position 4,776 of record JAUNUE010000081.1, read on the forward strand.
TAACATGCCTGCATTGTAATCAGCGCGCACAAGAGCAATGATAATTCCCGCTGCGATGTATGCGTGCAGGCAAAACAGGAGAAGCCATGGGATTCAATGTCAGGGTCGAGCCGAGTGGCCGCCAGTTTGAGGTAGCAGAAGGCGAGACGGTGCTGGAAGCCGCCATGCGCCAGCACATCGGCATGCCGTATGGTTGCAAGGACGGCGCCTGCGCATCGTGCAAATGCAAGATGACCAGCGGCAGCGTGGTGCACAAGCCATACCAGACTGCCGCACTCAGCCCGGAAGAACAGGCACAGGGCATGGTGCTGCCCTGCCGCGCCCTGCCGCAAGAAGACCTGGTGCTGGAGGCGCCCCAGGTCACGGCGGCAGATGCATTTCCGGTACGCAAAATGCCCGCCCGCGTGAGCCACCTGGAGCGCTTGTGCCCCGACGTGATGCAGGTAACGCTGCAATTGCCGCCCAATGCGCCCCTGCAATTTCACGCCGGGCAGTACATTGACGTCCTGCTGCCCAACGGCCAGCGGCGCAGCTACTCCATGGCCAGCGCGCCACACCAGATCAACCCGGCGCAGCCTTTGCTGGATTTGCACATCAGGCACATGCCGGGCGGCACCTTTACCGACCATGTGTTTGCCGCGATGAAAGAGAAGGAAATCTTGCGTGTGGAAGGCCCCTTGGGCAGTTTTTATGTGCGCGAAAAAACCTCCGCCAAACCACTGGTATTTCTGGCTTCCGGCACGGGCTTCGCACCGGTCAAGGCCATGCTCGAAGATCTGGTTCACACAGGCAGCACACGCCCCGCCACGTTGTATTGGGGCGTGCGCCGCCCACACGACGCGTATATGCATGCATGGATGCGCGACTTTGCTGCTGTGCATGCGCACGTGCGCTATGTGCCCGTGGTGTCAGACGCGCTGCCCGAAGACGTGTGGGAAGGCGAGCGCGGGCTGGCAGTGGATGTGATGTTGCGCGAGATTCCCGACATGCGTGACTGCGAAGTCTATGCCTGCGGTACGCCCATCATGGTGGAAGTGGCGCATGCGCGCTGCACCACAGAAGCAGGCTTGCCCGAAACTGCGTTTTATTCGGACGCCTTTGTTTCACAGAAAGACAAGGCTGCTGCCTGAGCTCAGGCAAACTCCACCAGGCGCAACCGGTTCCCGTCGGGATCAGAAATCTGCAAAATGCGCAATTCAGTGGCCGAACCCTTGAGGTGCGTGAGGGGGAAATGGGCTTTCCCTGGCAATTGGGCATTTTTCAGCCGCGCGTGGATATCAGCCAGCGGATAGCGCGTCATGAAATAGAGCTCCTGGCGCTCTTCGGCGGTAGATGCAGAAGGCTCCGCAGCGTGGTTGGCGCCCTTTCTGCTCTTGTTCACTTCCGGTTTGATTGAAGTGATGTGGGTATGCGTGATGCGGAACATCTGCATGGGTGCGCCCGCGCCATTGCCCGGCGCCGCTTGTTGGCCGACAGCAGGGGCAACGCCGTTGTTGTTGCCGTTATTTTTGCGGCGGCGAAACCCTTTTGGTTTCAGTCCGAGAATGGTGGTATAGAACTCCACGCACACCTCAGGCTGGCTGGAACGAATGACATAGTCGTACAGCATGAGCGACAAAATAGACAGAATAGTAAGTAAAGATATTTCTTCGAAGTCTAAACTGTCCCGCCCGCAATCGCATCAAAGCCGAAAAAATCGCCCTGTCTTTCGTGAACAATTACACAAAGCCGCAAGCGCAAAAAAACCGGTCTGTAACAAAAACCGCACAACCGTTCGCCAGAAGCAAAAACTGCTCCAGATGCAATATCGGAGCCTGTTATTCGCCCAGGTAGGCTGCACGCACTTTGGGGTCGGCCAGCATCTTGCGGGCCTCGCCTTCCATGGTGATTTCGCCCGATTCCATCACATAGCCGCGGTTGGCAATGCCCAGGGCGCGGCTGGCGTTTTGCTCGACCAGCAACAGGGTCATGCCCAGCTTGTGCACGTCCTGCACCACTTCGAATACCTTGTCTACCAGAATGGGCGACAGGCCCATCGAAGGCTCATCAAGCAGCAGCACCTTGGGTTGGCTCATGAGGCCGCGCGCCATGGCGAGCATCTGTTGCTCACCACCCGACATGGTGCCCGCCAACTGGTTGCGCCGCTCTTTCAGCCGCGGGAACAGCTCGAACATGCGGTCAATGTCCTGCGCAATGCCCGCCTTGTCGTTGCGGATGAAGGCGCCCATCTGCAGGTTCTCAATGATCGTCATGCGCGTGAACACGCCCCGGCCTTCGGGGATCATGATCAGGCCCTCGCGCACCAGGTCCCACGCGCCCCGGCCCTTGATGCTTTTGCCCAGGTACAGGATGTCGCCGTTCTTGATCGGCAACAGGCCGGTAATGGCCTTCATGGTGGTGGTTTTGCCCGCGCCGTTGGAGCCGATGAGCGACACCAGCTCGCCTTCGTGCACTTCGAAATCAATGCCCTTGACGGCGTTGATGGCACCGTAAGCCACTTCCAGCCCGGTAACTTGCAACAGTGTATTTGCCATATTTCTTGTCCGTTCTCAGGCTCAGCTGTGGCCAGGGCCGAGGTAAGCCTCGATCACCTTGGGGTCGCGCTGCACTTCGGCTGGCGTGCCTTCGGCAATGGGTTTGCCGTAATCCAGCACCGTCACGCGGTCGCACAGGCCCATCACCAGTTTCACATCGTGCTCGATCAGCAAAATGGTGCGCCCATCGTTGCGGATGCGGTCGATCAATTCGCGCAACTGCACTTTTTCGGTGGCGTTCATGCCCGCGGCGGGTTCGTCAAGTGCCACCAGCTTGGGATCGGTCGCCAGCGCACGGGCAATTTCCAGACGGCGCTGGTCGCCGTAGCTCAGCGTGCGGGCGCGGTAGTCGGCATACTGGCCAATACCTACATAGTCAAGCAACTCGCGCGCGCGGGCCGCAATGGCTTTTTCTTC
>JAUNUE010000082.1:0-5398 GCA_030538335.1 Allobrachymonas sp.
GCTTGAGTGGCCGCCCGCCGCGCCTGTTGAGCAAGCAGGTGCTAGCCGGGGTGATCGAGCCGCGCATCGAGGAGATTTTTGCGCTGGTACAAAAGGAAGTGCAGAACTCCGGCTTCGAGCACCTCGCCTCGTCGGGCGTGGTGCTTACGGGCGGCAGCGCACGCATGCAGGGCATGGTCGAACTGGGTGAAGACATCTTCCTCAAACCTGTGCGCGTGGCCGCATCCAACTACAACGGTGCGCTGGCCGATATGGTCAGCCAGCCCGGCGCATCGGTCGTCATGGGCATGCTCGAAGACGCCCGCCAGGCGCAGCAACGTGGCTACTCCAATACCCGCAAGGGCGCGGGTGGCAGCAGCCTGTTCGAGCGTTTGAAGGCCTTTGTCGTGGGGAACTTCTGAATGAATCTGGCGATATTTTTCCGCATCCGCTGGGCACGAGGCAGCCCCTATCCACGCTGGCGCCGCAACGGCAAAAAGGAGGAGGAACCATCATCAAAACCACCATCCTGATTTTCGTTGCAGTGGCAACCCAAACCGAATTTCAAATGATTGCAAGGAGCACAACATGCCTATCGAAATGATTGAAAACGAAGACTTCCACGCCGGTACCAGCATCAAAGTCATGGGCGTGGGCGGGGGCGGCGGCAACGCCGTGCAGCACATGATTGACCGCGGCGTCAACGGCGTGGAATTCATCTGCGCCAACACCGACGGCCAGGCCCTGAGCCGCAGCAGCGCCCACCACACGCTGCAACTCGGCAACTCCGGCCTGGGCGCGGGCAGCAAGCCCGACAAGGGGCGCGATGCCGCTGAACTGGCGGTAGAAGAAATCCGCGCGGCGCTTGAAGGTGCGCACATGGTGTTTATCACTGCCGGTATGGGCGGCGGCACCGGCACCGGCGCGGCGCCAGTTATTGCCCGCGTGGCACGCGAAATGGGCATTCTCACCGTGGGTGTGGTCACCAAGCCGTTTGAATGGGAAGGTGGCCGCCGCATGACCAACGCCGACGCGGGTGTGTCCGAGCTGGAGGCCAACGTCGATTCGCTCATCGTGGTACTCAACGAGAAGCTGCAAGAGGTGCTGGGCGACGACGTGACGCAGGAAGAAGCTTTTGCCCACGCCAACGACGTGCTGAAAAACGCCGTGGGCGGCATTGCCGAAATCATCAACGAATACGGCCAGATCAACGTCGACTTTGAAGACGTGAAAACCGTGATGGGCGAGCCCGGCAAGGCCATGATGGGCACCGCTACCGCTAGCGGCCCCGACCGCGCGCGCATTGCTGCCGAGCAGGCCGTAGCCTGCCCGCTGCTCGAAGGCATTGACCTCTCTGGCGCACGCGGTGTGCTGGTGCTCATCACCGCCGCCAAAGGCAGCCTGAAGCTGAAAGAGTCGCAACTTGCGATGAACACCATTCGCGCCTACGCTTCGCCCGATGCCCACATCATCTACGGCGCGGCCTATGACGACAGCATGGACGACGGCGTGCGCGTGACTGTGGTTGCCACCGGCTTGAGCCGCCAGGGGGTACGCCGCCAGGTCCCTCCGATGCAGGTTATCAGCCGTACGGGCACTGATGACCTGACTGGTTTCGTGCCCGATGCCGCCACTCCGCCTGCCGGTTTGACCATTCCGGTCATGACCAATGTCTCGCCTGCAGGCACCGTGGGCGCGAGCGTCTGGCAAACCGGCCGCGCCACTGCGGCAGAAACCAACCCGGCCTCGGTGCGTGTGAGCCAGTTGTCGTCCAGCGGGCTGGACGACTACGAAATTCCGGCTTTCCTGCGCAAGCAGGCCGACTGACCAAGGTTCCTCTCGACTCTCTTGGCGGGCAGCTCAGGCTGCCCTTTTTTGTTTGCCAAAACGTTGCTGTGTAAATGCGCACGGTATTTCGCTCTAGAAAAAGCAGGGGCAGCTTTTGACTCGTATGCAGGCAATGAGTAGTAACGCTTGCCATTAATAACGAAATACGTTACTATCACCGCATGATCATCGATTTTTGCTGCGCTGATACGCAAGCACTGTTCCTGCAACAACGTGTCAAGCGGTTTGTAAACATCGAAACAGTTGCCCTGCGAAAACTGGCTCAACTGCACGCCGCCACATCGCTTGATTTTCTGCGCCTGCCGCCTGGCAACATGCTTGAGGCTCTCAAAGGCAACCGCAAAGGGCAGCACAGCATCCGGATCAATGAACAGTGGCGCTTGTGCTTCGTCTGGAAAGACGGAAATGCCACCAGAGTTGAAATAGCCGATTACCACTGAAAGGAGACGATCATGAACAATCAAGCCAGATGGCCGCATCCTGGAGAAATCCTGTTTGAAGAATGGCTCATGCCCATGGGTATCAGCCAATACCGCCTTGCCAAGGACATTGGTGTGCCTCCTCGGCGCATCAATGAAATTGTGAAGGGCCAGCGCAGCATCACCGCTGATACGGCCCTGCGCCTTGCTGCCTTCTTTGGCACTGATGCGCAAAGCTGGATGAATCTGCAAAGCGACTACGACTTGAGACAGGCAAAACCTGCCATCGCCAATGTGCTTGCAGGTATCCAAAAGCACGAGGCCTTGCCAGCATAGGAGTCTGTCCAAACGCTCACCGAAGAGGGCGGGCAGTGTCTGCTCTGCAAGCCCAATGCTCTCAGCATCTGGTAACCATTGCTCCTGCGTCCAAAACCATAAACTTTTACAATGGCAGGCTATGCTGGAACAAAGAACCCTTAAAACCCTGACCCGCGCCGTGGGTGTGGGCCTGCACAGCGGCCAGCGGGTGGAACTCACCCTGCGCCCCGCCGCCATCGATACCGGTATTGTCTTTCGCCGTGTGGATTTGCCCAACCCGGTCGATATCCCCGTGGCGGCGTCGTCTGTCTCTGATACGCGCCTGGCCTCCACTTTGAGCAAGGACGGTGTGAAGGTGCACACCGTTGAGCACCTGATGTCGGCCTGCGCTGGCTTGGGGCTTGACAACCTCTACATCGACATCACCGCCGAAGAAGTGCCCATTCTCGACGGTTCTGCGGCCTCGTTCGTCTATCTGCTGCAAAGCGCAGGTATCGTCAAGCAGCGCGCGCCGAAAAAATTTGTCCGCGTGCTGCGCCCGGTGGAGGTGAGAGAAGGCGAAGGCGCATCCGGCAAATGGGCGCGGCTGGAACCGTTCCACGGTTTTCGCCTGCAGTTCGAAATTGATTTCTCCCACCCCGCGGTCGATTCCACCGGCCAGAGCGTAAGCTTTGACCTGTCCAGTGGCACCTACACACGCGACATTGCCCGTGCGCGCACCTTCGGCTTTACGCGCGATGTGGAAATGATGCGCTCGCACGGCCTGGCGTTGGGCGGCAGTTTGGAAAACGCCATCGTCATGGACGACTACCGCGTGCTCAACGCTGACGGCCTGCGCTACGACGACGAATTTGCCAAGCACAAAATTCTCGACGCCATGGGCGACCTCTACATCCTCGGCCGCCCGCTGCTCGCCAGCTACAGCGCCTACCGTGGCGGCCACGCCCTCAACAACCAGTTGCTGCGCGCCTTGCTGGCACAACCCGATGCCTACGAAGAAGTCACGTTCGAAAAAGCCTCGGCAGCACCGGCGGGGTTTGGTGAGCTGGCCTTGCAGTGGTAGCTTTTTCTTTGTGAGCAAGCCAGGCGCAGCAGCAAACGCTCTTCAGGTTGGGGGCGCGTAGGGCAGAACCTCCGAAGGAGATTCTGCCGTATGTGGAGATATCAAAAACAACATGCGTCGGAATCGCTTCGCGGTTCCAACTTACGGGCTTTCGCCGTTGCCGCCGTGTGGTTGGGGCTTGTGATTTTCTATTGGGCGTATTGCGCCCACCAGGCGCTATCCAGAATGCCTCCGGTTGATTTCAAAAACAACCAAACCGATTGAACCTTGTCCGTTCGGGCAGAGCTTGTCGAAGCCCCAAGTGGATATATCAAAAACAAAAGGCATCGGGATCGCTTCGCAGTTCCAGCTTATGAATTTTCTGAGTCCTCTGCGAAATCTCTGCGCCCTCTGCGTTCTGGCCCCCGTATCCAGCCTACACGATGCCTAAAACTTGCCCGTCAACGAAGCCGCCACCGCCCGTTTGAACAAAGGCAGGCGCTGGCCGATCTGCAGTCCTGCCGTGCGCAGCAGGTGGGCCGCCGGGTTTTCGGTGTTGTAGAGCCGGGCGATGGCGGCGGTGATGAGGTACAGCGGGCGGGTGGCCAAGCGGTGCTTGCGTTCGTAGCTGCGCAGCAGTTCGGGGCTGGCAATGTCCTGCTCGTTGGCCTGTGCGCGCAGCAGCAGGTGCGAAAGCGTTTCCACACTCAACACCCCGAAGTTGAAGCCATGCGCCGTGACCGGGTGCATGCCCACGGCGGCATCGCCCACGCAGGCAAAGCGCGGGCCGACGAGTGCGCGTGGGTACACGCCCACCAGCGGGTAGGTGTGGCGCGTGCTGATGAGGGTGATGCGCCCCAGCCGCCCGTCAAAACGGCGCGTCAGGTCGGCGCTGAAGTCTTCTTCGCTCATCTGCATTTCTGCTTCGATCTGCTGGTGGCGCAGTGTAAGCACGACCGATGAGCGCGGCAGGCCGGTGGCCGGGTCGTCGTTCATGGGCAGCAGGGCCAGCGTTTGGCCGTGGCCAAACCATTCCCAGGCCACGTGGTCGTGCGGCACCGTGTGCGTGACCATGCTGACCAGCATGCTGCGGCCAAAGTCCACCATGTCGGCACCCAGGCCCATGGCGCGGCGGATGCTGGAGAAGCGGCTGTCAGCGGCGACCAGCAGGCGCGCCTGCAAGGCAGTGCCATCTTCCAGTTCCACGCGGGCGGCCTGGGCATTGGCCGAGGTGCGCTGCACCTTTTTGCCGGTGATGAGCGTGATGTCGCCATGCTTGGCGATGCTGTCTTGCACGCAGGCGTAGGCGGCCTTGCGGATCAGGTGGTTGGAGGCGAACCAGCCCAGTTCGCTGGCCTTGCCGTGTTCGTGCTCGATTTTCATGGCGAAGGTTGAGGGGCCGTTGAACACCTGCGCATCTTTCAGCGGTGCCAGCGCGTGCGGGTCAAGCGCGGCAATGCGCTCCCACACGCCAAGCTGGCGCAAGGTGTTGACGGTGCGTTGCGTCATGGCAATTTCGCGTCCGTCGAACGGCGGGTCTTGCAGCACCTGTTCGGGCTGCTGCTCGATCAGGGCAATGCGCAGGCCGTGGCCCGAAAGCGCCCGCGCCAGGCACAAACCGGCAGGGCCGGCACCCACGATGATGATGTCGTAGTTCATAGGTGCAGTGTATAGCCGTTCTACAAGCCTGCACATGCATGGGCCCGGCTTTGAATGTGATTGCCTGAGGTGCATGGCAGCTATCCTTCGGCGCAAGCAAAGGCATGGTAGAAATTTGTAATAAATATTGCAT
>JAUNUE010000082.1:5408-7669 GCA_030538335.1 Allobrachymonas sp.
TCGATCAAACAATCCATCGCGCCGACAATTCATCATTCAGTTGGCTGCCGTCAGTGCTTCCATGGCTGGAGGAGCCGCGCTGAGTGCTTGCGGCGGCGGATCGGGAAGCCCATCATCGCCAGGCGCTGGAGCAACAACTGCGGCGTCATTCAATTACGGGGTGGCCAGTGGAGACCCCCTGGCGGATCGTGTCATCCTCTGGACGCACGCACAAATCCCCAACAGCGACAAAGACGTGGAACTGGCCTGGGAGGTTGCCAATGACCCAGGTTTTTCCCGCGTGGTCAAGACAGGTACGGTCAAGGCGACGGCAGCCACAGGGTTTACCGCAAAGGCAGACGCCACTGGGCTGGTTGCGGGCAACACCTATTACTTCCGCTTCCGCTCGGGGGCGGCGTTGTCGTCTGTGGGTTGCACACGTACCTTGCCTGCGCCGGGCGCAAGCGAGGTTGCTCTGGCGGTGTTCAGTTGCTCCAACTACCCGGCAGGTTTTTTCAGCGCCTATGCCGAGGCCGCCAAAACCAATGCGCAATTTGCCGTGCACCTGGGTGACTATATTTATGAATATGCTGCCGACGGCTATGCCAGCGCCGACGCTGCAGCTTTGGGGCGCGTGTCGGCACCCACCCATGAATGCCTGACGCTTGACGACTACCGCCAGCGCTATGCCCAGTACCGTTCTGATCCAGACAGCAAGGTGCTGCATGCCGCCATGCCCCTGATTGCCGTTTGGGACGACCATGAAATCGCCAATGACGCCTGGCTGGGCGGCGCTGAAAACCACACAGAAGGTGCCGAAGGAAGCTTCGTCGCACGCCGGGCCGCTGCGGTACAAGCCTGGGCCGAGTGGATGCCGGTGCGTTTGCCCGATGCAGCCAATCCCCTGAAAATTTACCGCAGTTTTGATTTTGGCGGCTTGCTGGCGCTGCACATGCTTGACACCCGCATCATTGGCCGTGACAAGCAGATTTCATTCAACGAGCTGATGAACCCTGCAACCGCACAGCAGGCTACGGCTACGCTGGCATCCACCACACGCAGCATATTGGGCCAGGAGCAGCTCCAATGGCTGCAGGGCCAGCTAGCAGCATCAAATGCAACGTGGCAGGTGTTGGGGCAACAGGTGCTGATGGGGCGCATGGAGTTCCCCGTGAGCGTATTGATGGCGCTGAACCCCTCTGATACATCGCCCGCGGCACAGGCTGCAGGCCAGAAGGCTATTAGCGACTACCTCACGGCAAAAGCCGTTGCTGCACAAAACCCGGCTGCCCTGACGCAAGCACAACAAGACTTGCTCGACACCACCAAAAACCCCAAGCTGGGCTACAACCTCGATGCGTGGGATGGCTACCCGGTAGAGCGCGAAATTGTGCTTGCTTCGGCAGCGCAACTCAGAAAAAAGCTGGTTGTCTTGTCTGGCGACACGCACAATGCCTGGGCCGCCAAGTTGACTTTGCGCAACGGTGTGCAAGTGGGGCAGGAGTTTGCCGCGACGAGTGTCAGTGCTCCAGGTTTTGAAGAATACTTGACCAGCATTCCACCGGGTCAACTGGCGGCTATCTTCAAAGGCGTGGTGGACGATTTGCAGTACTGCGAAACCGCCCGCAGGGGCTTTTTGCTCATGCAGTTTTCTGCGACAAAGGCCGAAGGCACCTATTATTTGCTGGATACAGTCAAATCAAAAACCTACTCTGTCGATAGCCAGAACAGGCATGTTTACGGAGCTTGATACCACTGCAGAACGCATCGGTATCCATCAACGCACATCTCGCCGGTTGTACAATAGGTGTGTGCCGAAAGCAGTTTTTTGAGGTGTTTGCCGGCGCGGTTGCGGGGGCGCGTGTCAGGCCAGCACCTGATGCCCCAGCACCACGCCCAGACCGATGCCATCAGGGCCGGTGTGTGCGCCTACCGCCGGCGTGTTGGGGTAGCTGTGGCGGATTTCAACGCCGTATTTGCTGCGCACAATATCGAACAGTGTGTGGTTGATGGCGGCCTTGGCGCCGACCATGGCGTAGATTTCGTAAGGTTGGTTGCCGATGAAGTTGAATATGGAGTCGACCAGGGTTTCAAGTGCGCGCTCGAGCGTGCGGATACGTCCGACGGGGACAATCTGGCCTTGGGTGATTTGCAGCAAAGGTTTGATGCCGATGAGGTTGGCGATCATGCCCGCAGGGGCCGAAAGCCTTCCACTTTTGACGAGGTAGCCCAGGTTGTCGAGGGTGAAGTAGGCATTGGTGCGGTTGCGCATGGATTCCAGC
>JAUNUE010000083.1 GCA_030538335.1 Allobrachymonas sp.
TGGTCTGGCCGTTCTCGTCTTTTTCGCCCGCATCCAGCGTGAGCTGCAGCAGCTTGGTGGAGCCTTCCACCGCTTTGCAATCGAGGATTTTCGCAATGCGCAGGTCGATTTTGGCAAAGTCTTCAATGCCAATGGTCGCAGCGATGGGTTCGCCACCGGGGGCATGCGGGTCTGCTTCGGGGGTGCTTTGGGTTGCGCCTGCCGCTGCGGCAGCTTGCGCTGAGGCCTCGGGTTGTGCCGGGGCTTCAAACAGGGCTTCGAGCTGTTTGAAATCCACGCGTTGCATCAGGTGTTTGAATTCGTCCATCTGGGCGCCTGCACCCAACAACCTGGCCGCATCGGCAAAATTTTCGGGCGGCAGCATCAGCAGGTTGGCGACTTCAGCCGCCAGTTTGGGCAGGATGGGTTTGAGGTAAATCGTGAGCAGGCGGAAGGCTTCGATACAGGTGGTGCAGACTTCGTGCAGGCGCGCTTCCTGCTCTTTTTGCTTGGCCAGTTCCCACGGTTTGTTTTGGTCGACGTAGGCGTTGACCTTGTCGGCCAGCGCCATGATCTCGCGCACAGCGCGGGCGTAGTCGCGGCTTTCGTACTGTTTGGCAATGGCTTCGCGTGCGGCCTGGATATCGCCCAGCAACGCTGCACCTTGCGCATCGGGCGTGCCGAGCTTGCCGTCAAAGCGTTTGCTGATGAAGCCTGCGGCGCGCGCAGCGATGTTGATGTATTTGCCGATCAGGTCGGCATTGACGCGCAGCATGAAGTCGTCAGCGTTGAAGTCAATGTCTTCGTTGCGGCCATTGAGTTTGGCCGCCAGGTAGTAGCGCAGCCATTCGGGGTTCATTTTCAGGTTCAGGTACTTGAGCGGATCCAGCCCGGTGCCGCGGCTCTTGCTCATTTTCTCGCCGTTGTTCACGGTGAGGAAGCCATGCACAAACACGCCTGTCGGTGTCTTGCGGCCGCTGAAATGCAGCATGGCCGGCCAGAACAGGGTGTGGAAAGTGATGATGTCCTTGCCGATGAAGTGGTACTGCTCTACCGCCGGATCGCTGATGTATTTTTCGTAATCCACGCCCTGCTTGCCCAGCAGGTTTTTCAGGCTGGCAAGGTAACCCACGGGCGCATCGAGCCAGACGTAAAAATACTTGCCCGGCGCATCGGGTATTTCAATGCCGAAGTAGGGCGCATCGCGCGAAATGTCCCAGTCGCCCAGTTGTGTTGTGCCGTGCTCGTCGGGCGTGAACCATTCCTTGATCTTGTTGAGTACTTCGGGCTGTACGTGCGGCACCCCTTCGCGCGTCTGGCTGGTAGTCCACTTTTGCAGAAACGCAACGGCACGCGGGTCGGAGAGTTTGAAGAAAAAGTGCTCGCTGCTTTTGAGTTCGGGTTTGGCGCCGCTTAACGCCGAGTACGGGTTTTTCAACTCGGTCGGGCTGTATACGGCGCCGCACTGCTCGCAGTTGTCGCCGTACTGGTCTTTGGCGCCGCAACGCGGGCATTCGCCCTTGATGAAACGGTCGGGCAGGAACATGTTTTTCTGCGGGTCAAAGAACTGCTCGATGGTGCGCGTTTCGATCAGGTCGTTGGCTTTCAGGCCCTTGTAGATGGCTTGCGCCAGCTCGGTATTTTCAGGGCTGTGCGTGGAGTGCCAGTTGTCAAAGCTGATGTAAAAGCCATCGAGATACTGCTTGCGCCCGGCTGCAATTTCAGCCACAAATTGCTCGGGCGTTTTGCCGACCTTTTCTGCGGCAATCATGATCGGCGCGCCGTGGGCATCATCCGCACCCACAAATTTCACCTCGTTGCCCTGCATGCGCTGAAAGCGCACCCAGATGTCGGCCTGGATGTATTCCATGATGTGGCCAATGTGGAAAGTGCCGTTGGCATAGGGCAGAGCGGTGGTAACGAAGAGTTGGCGCGACATGGTGGTTCTTGTGGGTGTGTGAATGAAGGCAGCAGCCATTTTATGCCGAGGCAGCGCAGCACGCGGTTGGTATCATCGCCCCATCAACCCGCCGGGAGCCACGCCGTGACACAGCCTTCGTTTGACACCATTGTCCGTAACACCTTGCCGCAACTTGTGGCCACCAGCCCCAAGGCTGAATTGCATTTGCACATTGAAGGCACGCTGGAGCCGGAATTGATTTTTGCACTGGCACAGCGCAATGGCGTGACTTTGCCTTATGCCGATGTCGAGGCACTGCGCGCTGCGTATGCGTTTACCGATCTGCAGTCATTTCTGGACCTGTACTACGCGGGTTGCAATGTACTGCGCACCGAACAGGATTTTTTTGACCTGGCCTGGGCGTATTTCGAGCGCGCAGCCGCCGACCATGTGGTGCGCGTGGAGCCGTTTTTTGATCCGCAAACGCATACCGATCGGGGCATTGGCTTTGACGTGTTCATGCCCGGTTTCATCCGTGCGGCAGAAAAAGCCAAACAAGACTTGGGCCTGAGTTGCGACTGGATCATGTGCTTTTTGCGCCATTTGAGCGAAGAAGCGGCGTTTGAAACGCTCGAGGCCTCTTTGCCGTGGCGCGGGCACTTCATCGGCGTGGGGCTGGATTCTTCTGAAAAAGGCCATCCGCCCGAAAAATTTGCCCGTGTGTTCGCTCGCGCTGGCGAATTGGGTCTACGCCGCGTGGCGCACGCGGGCGAAGAAGGGCCGCCGGAATATGTGAAAAGCGCGCTGGATGTGCTGGGCGCCGAGCGCATCGACCACGGCGTGCGCTCTGCCGAAGACCCGGCGCTGATGCAGCGCCTGGCGCACGAGCAGGTGCCGCTGACCGTGTGCCCCTTGTCGAATGTGCGTCTGTGTGTGTTTCCTGACCTGGCGCAGCACAACCTGCCGCAGTTGCTGGATGCGGGTTTGTGCATTACCGTCAATTCCGATGATCCTGCGTATTTTGGTGGTTACGTCAATGAAAACTACCTGCAACTGGTTCACGCACAACCGCAATTGAAGGCCAGCCATTTCTACGGCATGTTGCGCAACAGCCTGCAGGCGAGCTTTGCGCCAGAGGCAGATATTGCGCGCTGGCAAGAGGCGCTGGATGTGCACTGGAAGGCGGCTGCTGCACATTGAAAAAGCACGGCGCGAATAGCACGTTCGTGCAGGCATAAAGCCATATCCCGTCGCTACAATGCCGCGTTTTGTGCCGCTATTTCTCTTGCGGGAAAGGCGGCAAGCCGTTCCAGAAAGTGTTTGTGTGCCGTATGGCTCAAATGTATTCCCGCATCACCGGCACCGGCAGTTACCTGCCGCCCCGGCGCATCACCAACCATGAGCTGGCCGCGCAGCTTGCGCAGTCCGGCATCGAGACCTCGCACGAATGGATTGTGGAGCGCACCGGCATTGAGGCGCGCCATTTTGCCGACGCGGGTGTGACCAGCAGCGACCTGGGGCTGGAGGCCGCGCGCCGTGCATTGGATGCCGCTGGCTTGCGTCCGCAGGATGTGGATTTGATCATCGTGGCTACATCTACGCCCGACATGGTGTTTCCGTCTACCGCGGCCATCCTGCAGCAAAAACTGGGCGTGGCCGGCTGCCCCGTGTTTGATGTGCAGGCGGTGTGCACCGGCTTCATCTATGCGCTGAGCGTGGCCGACGCCATGATCCGCGCGGGCAACGCACGTTGCGCGCTGGTGGTGGGCGCGGAGGTGTTCAGCCACATTCTTGATTTCAAGGACCGCACCACCTGCGTGCTGTTTGGCGATGGCGCCGGTGCGGCGGTGCTGCAAGCCAGCGAGGAGCCGGGCATTCTGGCGACCGACATCCACGCCGATGGCCGCCATGTGGGCATTTTGTGCGTGCCGGGCCATGTGTCTGGCGGCGAAGTGCTGGGCGACCCCTTGCTGAGAATGGACGGGCAGGCGGTTTTCAAACTGGCAGTGAGCGTGCTGGAAGAAACCACGCAAACCGTGCTGGCGAAGGCGGGCAAAACCGGGGCTGATGTGGATTGGCTGGTGCCGCACCAGGCCAATATCCGCATCATGATCAGCGCGGCGCGCAAGCTCAAGCTGCCGATGGAAAAGGTCATTGTCACCGTGGCGGAGCATGGCAACACCTCGGCAGCATCGATTGGCCTGGCGCTGGATCACGGCGTGCGCAGCGGCCAGATCAAGAAAGGCCAAACCCTGCTGCTCGAAGGCGTGGGCGGCGGCTTTACCTGGGGTTCGGTGCTGCTAAAGTACTGAGTACTCCCCCAATCAGACTCAAGGAAGCGCGTGATGACGCAGGCATTTGCATTTGTTTTTCCGGGCCAGGGCTCGCAATCGCCGGGCATGCTCAACGGTTGGGGCGAGGCCGCCGTGGTGCGCGATACGCTGGCTGAAGCATCGGATGCGCTGGGCGAAGACATTGCGAAGCTGATTCGCGAGGGCAGCAAGGAAGAGTTGGCGCTCACCACCAATACCCAGCCGGTGATGTTGGTGGCAGGCATCGCGGCCTGGCGCATGTGGTGCGCCGAAGGCGGCGCGCAGCCTGCCGTGCTGGCAGGGCATTCGCTGGGTGAGTTTTCGGCCTTGGTGGCAGCGGGCGCATTGCCTTTTGCCGATGCGCTGCCCCTGGTCAGGTTCCGTGCAGCCGCCATGCAAGAGGCCGTGCCGGTGGGCACAGGCGCCATGGCTGCCATTCTGGGGCTGGATGCGGAAACGGTAAAAAAAGTCTGCCGCGACAGCAGCCAGGCTAGTGGCGAGGTGGCAGAAGCCGTGAACTTCAACGATCCGGGCCAGACTGTGATTGCGGGCACCAAGGCAGGTGTCGAGCAGGCATGCGAAGCCTTGAAGGCCGCAGGCGCCAAGCGTGCCTTGCCGCTGCCGGTGTCAGCGCCTTTCCATTCCAGCCTGATGCAGCCTGCTGCCGAGAAACTGCGCGAAAAACTGGCAGAGACCGCTTTTGCAGCACCTGTCATCCCTGTGGTCAACAATGTGGATGTGGCAGTAGAAACCGATCCGGCAAAAATCTGCGACGCCCTGTACCGGCAGGCTTTTGGCCCTGTGCGCTGGGTAGAGTGCGTTCAGGCCATCAAGGCACGCGGCGTGGCTACTGTAGTGGAATGTGGCCCCGGCAAAGTATTGAGCGGCATGGTGAAGCGGATTGATGGGGATTTGCAGGCATTGGCCATCTACGATGCAGACACGCTGGCTGCAGCGAAAGCTGCGCTTGTTTGACGATTAAATAAAAAAACCGTTCACCCTGAGGCCTGCCCTGAGCAAGGCCGAGGGGTATTGAAGCGCCGTACTGGAGGAAGATGACATGAACAACCCTTTGAACCAACAGATTGCCCTCGTCACCGGCGCTACGCGCGGCCTGGGTGCGGCCATTGCCGCGCAACTCAAGGCCCAGGGCGCCACCGTGATCGGCACTGCCACCACAGAGCAAGGGGCCGAAAAGATCAACGCCAATGGCATGCTGGGCAGGGTGCTCAACGTGACTGATGGCGAGGCGTGCCAGACGATCATTGACGACATCGTGAAAGAGCACGGTGCCTTGCATATTCTGGTCAACAACGCGGGCATCACGCGCGACATGCTCACCATGCGCCTGAAAGATGAAGACTGGGACGCTGTGCTCGACACCAACCTGAAAGCCGTGTTCCGCCTGTCGCGCGCGGCCATCAAACCCATGATGAAGCAGCGCTTTGGCCGCATCATCAGCATTACCAGCGTGGTGGGTGCCTCGGGCAACCCTGGGCAGGCCAACTACGCTGCGGCCAAGGCCGGCGTGGCAGGCCTGACGCGGGCGCTGGCACGCGAACTGGGCAGCCGCAACATCACGGTCAACTGCGTGGCGCCCGGCTTTATCGATACCGACATGACGGCACAGCTTGACGAGGCGCAGCAGCAGACCTTGCTGGCGCAGATTCCACTGGGCCGCCTGGGCCGTCCTGACGACGTGGCGCATGCGGTGGCGTTTCTGGCATCGCCGCAGGCTGACTACATCACTGGGCAGGAGCTGCACGTCAACGGCGGCATGTTCATGGCCTGATGGCATTTGATCCGGTTTTGTAATACTTTTGCGCTGAAATACCGATTTTCCCTTGCCGCCTTGTCAGCCAACTGCCATGTTTGTCTGTTGGAGTTGGCTAAAATGCGGTTTCTTTAAACTACGCTGACAGAGAGAACCATGAGCGACATTGAAGCACGTGTCAAGAAAATCATCGCCGAACAACTGGGTGTGGAAGAGGCACAGGTCACCAACGAAAAAGCCTTTGTGGCCGACCTGGGCGCCGACTCGCTGGACACGGTTGAGCTGGTCATGGCACTGGAAGACGAATTCGGCATCGAAATCCCTGACGAGGAAGCCGAAAAAATCGCCACAGTGCAAAACGCCATTGACTACGCCAAGGCCCATCAAAAGGCCTGATGGTGTTGTTTGCCAGCCCTGCCGGGCTGGTATGTGCGCTTGGGTGTCATCATCTTTGCGCCAATGGATGTGGATGGGGCCACGCCGTGGGGCTGGCCCCTGGTTTTTATGACGGCCGCTACACCGCAGCGGCTGCAAGCTGGTGTTGAGGAAGTTCCATGGCGCATCGTCGTGTCGTTGTCACGGGTTTAGGCTGTGTTACGCCGATCGGCAACTCGGTATCCGAATCGTGGGACAACCTGCTCGCAGGCCGCAGCGGCATTGCACGGATTTCGCGCTTTGATCCCTCTGTGCTTGCGAGCCAGATCGCGGGCGAAGTCAAGAACTTTCCCCTGGAAAAATACCTCAGCGCCAAAGAAGCCCGTGCCATGGATACCTTCATCCATTACGGCTTGGCGGCCGCCATTGAAGCGGTGCAAGACGCAGGTTTGCCTTCGGGCGACGCCTTGACGCCTGAAGTGGCCGAGCGCATTGCCTGCGTCATCGGCTCGGGCATTGGCGGCTTGCCTGCGATTGAAGAGGTGCACTCCGAGGCCTTGGCCAAGGGGCCGCGCCGCATCACGCCGTTTTTTGTACCGGCTTCGATCATCAATATGGCGGCGGGGCAGGTGTCGATGCGGCTGGGTTATACCGGGCCGAATCTGGGCATCGTTACGGCCTGCACCTCAGGGTTGCACAGCATTGGCCACGGCGCCCGCCTGATCGAGCACAACGATGCCGATGTGGTGGTAGCTGGCGGAACCGAGGCCACTGTATCCATGATGGGCATTGGCGGTTTTGCCGCCATGCGGGCGCTGTCCACGCGCAACGATGATCCCGCGGCGGCCAGCCGCCCGTGGGACAAGGACCGCGACGGCTTTGTGCTGGGCGAAGGCGCAGGCGTGGTGGTGCTTGAAGAGTACGAACGCGCCAAGGCCCGTGGCGCCAAAATCTATGCCGAGGTGGTGGGTTTTGGCATGAGTGCCGACGCCGGGCACATGACGGCGCCCAATATGGACGGCCCGCGCCGCGCCATGCTGGCCGCGCTGAAAGATGCCCACATGAACGCGGATGCGGTGGATTACCTCAATGCGCACGGCACATCCACCCCGCTGGGCGACATCAACGAAACCAAGGCCATCAAGGCGGCTTTTGGTGACCATGCCCAAAAACTGGTGGTCAACTCCACCAAGAGCATGACCGGCCACCTGCTGGGCGGGGCAGGCGGCGTGGAGAGCGTATTCTCGGTACTGGCCTTGTACCACCAGAAATCGCCGCCGACC
>JAUNUE010000084.1 GCA_030538335.1 Allobrachymonas sp.
AGAACAATGCTCCCCAGCACCAGCAGTGCTGCCGCATAGAGCCGCTTTAGGGATGACAGGGGGCTTGAAGATGCAAAAACGGACATGACGGGTCTCCTCGCAATGAAACGGATGGGGGTTACTGTACGGTCTTGATCTTTTCCTGCAAGGCGCGGTTGCCCGGTTGCAGCGCCAGCGCCCGGCTGTAATGGTCGTGGGCAATGCGGCGGTAGACATCGCCGAGGTTCTGCAGGGCCATGGCGTAATGGGGGTTGACGCGCAGCGCATTTTCGAGCGAAACGCGCGCCATATCGAGCTCGCCTGCCTGTGCGTACAGCACGGCCAGGTTGTTGTGCGGCTCGGCAATTTCGGGGTATTCCTGCGTTAGCAGCAAAAGTACGTTGCGGGCTTCGGCAATATTGTCTTGTGCAATCAGGATGCGGCTTTTGAGCAGGCGCATCTGGGGATCTTGCGGGTTGTTGGCCAGATAGGTATCGGCAGCTTGCTGTGCAGCGGTGAGGTTTTTGCTGTTGAGCAACTGGTTGACTTTTTTGTAGTCTTCGCCCACCAGTGCGCTTTGGGCTTTTACCCCTTGGGCAGCGCCTACCGAAAGGACGAGCGCCAGCAACAGGGTACGCAAGGCAGAAAAGGAGGGGCGGAAAAAGATCATGGTGAACATGGGTGCAAGAAAGCGTGACGTGGTCACTCAGAATGCGGGATAAAGCATAAGCCTATCCATTATTACCTGAGTTGTTGGCACGCCTTTGCGGTAGGATGTTGCTCCTTGCCGATCTGCCTTGGCTTGTTCTTTGCCCCTGCGCATTTCAAAAATAAACCAGATTCCGCCATGTCCTTGCGCATCT
The DNA here is from genome assembly GCA_030538335.1 of Allobrachymonas sp. GTDB lineage: Bacteria > Pseudomonadota > Gammaproteobacteria > Burkholderiales > Burkholderiaceae_C > Brachymonas. The sequence continues at coordinate 843 of JAUNUE010000084.1, forward strand.
ACAACACGCTGGCGCGTGAGATACAAGATTTTGCTCCAATGGAAGACGGCCATGTCCGCATGTACGTTTGCGGCATGACGATCTACGACCTGTGCCACATCGGCCATGCGCGCATGATGATTGCTTTTGACGTGGTGCAGAAATGGCTGCGTGCAAGCGGCTACCAAGTGACCTATGTACGCAACATCACCGACATCGACGACAAGATCATCAAGCGGGCACTTGAACGCAACATTCCCATCCGCCAGTTGACGGACGAGATGATCACCGCCATGCACGAAGACTTTGCCCCACTAGGCATAGACCGGCCCACGCACGAGCCGCGTGCAACCGAATACGTGCCGCAAATGGCAAGCCTGATCCAGCGCCTGCAAGACAAGAACCTGGCCTACAAGGTCGAGCAGGGCGACAGCGCGGGTGACTATATGTATGCCGTGCGCAAGTTTGCGGGCTACGGCAAGCTGAGCGGCAAATCGCTGGACGACCTGCGCGCCGGCGAGCGCGTGGCGGTGCAGGATGGCAAGCGCGATCCGCTCGACTTCGTGCTGTGGAAAGCCGCCAAACCCAGCGAACCGGCCGACGCCAAATACGATTCTGCGCTGGGCTGCGGGCGGCCCGGCTGGCATATCGAGTGCTCAGCCATGAGCATGAGCTTGCTGGGTGAAACCTTCGACATCCATGGTGGCGGCGCTGACTTGCAGTTCCCGCACCACGAAAACGAAATCGCCCAAAGCGAAGGCGCCACGGGCAAGACCTTTGCCCGTTACTGGATCCACAACGGCTTTTTGCAGGTCGATGGCGAGAAGATGAGCAAGTCGCTCAACAACTTTTTCACCATTCGCGATGTGCTCAAAAGCTACGACGGCGAAACGTTGCGCTTCTTCATGCTGCGCGTGCATTACCGACGTCCGTTCAACTTCAGCGATGCAGGACTTGACGATGCGCGCACGGCGCTGAAGCGCCTCTACACCGCACTGACCGTTACCACGCCTGCCGTGCCGGAGCGCATCGACTGGAGCGATCCTTTCGCCAGCCGTTTCAAGGCGGCCATGGACAACGACTTTGGCACGCCCGAAGCCGTGGCGGTGCTGTTTGATCTCGCCAGCGACATCAACCGCAGCAAGTCTGCCGCGCAGGCCGGTTTGCTCAAGGCATTGGGCGGCACGCTGGGCCTGTTGCAGGATGACCCCACGCGCTATCTGCAAACTGGCGCAGCTTTGGATGCCGCCAGCATTGAAGCCCGGATTGCCGAACGTGCTGCAGCCAAAGCCAACAAGGATTGGGCCGGAGCCGACCGCATCCGCCAGGCCTTGCTGGAGCAGGGCGTGGTATTGAAAGATTCTGCCCAGGGCACCACTTGGGAATATGCCGGTTGAGGGCTGTGCCTGCACGCACAGCCCTTTGCCCTCATTGCCATGGCAACCATTCCTTCAAACCCCGCTCCTTTGAAAAAAACGCGCAGCACTGCTGCAGCATCGGTGCGCGTGGTGCCTTGCGTGCCGCCGTATTGGCAGGAAGCCTGCGCCCATCTGAGTCGCCGTGACCGGGTGATGAAAAAGCTCATTGCCAGCCATGGCGCAGCGTGCCTGGAGTCGCGTGGTGATGCATTCGTTACGCTGGCGCGCAGCATCGTGGGACAGCAGATTTCGGTCAAGGCCGCGCAATCGGTATGGGACCGACTGGTGGCTTTGCCGCCGTGCATGGCACCGGCAGAAATCCTGCAACTGACGCCAGAGGCCATGCGCGCGGCGGGCTTGAGCCTGCGCAAGGTGGAGTATGTGCGCGACCTAGCGCGGCATTTCATTGAAGATGATCTGCAACATGCCAACTGGCAGGCGATGGAAGACGAAGCGGTGATTGCTGCGTTGGTGGCCATCCGTGGCATTGGCCGCTGGACGGCCGAGATGTTCCTGATCTTCCACCTCATGCGGCCCAATGTGCTGCCGCTGGACGATATCGGGCTGGTCAAGGGCATCAGCCAGAGCTATTTTTCGGGCGAACCCGTCAGCCGCCACGAGATGCGCGAAGTGGCTCAGGCCTGGGCGCCTTATTGCAGCGTGGCCACCTGGTACCTGTGGCGCTCGCTGGATCCGGTGCCGGTGGCGTATTGATATGGATACGGGATCGGACAACTGGACGCAGAGGACGCAAAAGAATTTCCAAAATGGTTCCCGTATTTGCAGAATGGGGCTAACTATCAGCAGAAAATGAAATCACAATGTCCAGTAAATAAGCGTTTCACAGAGCATTTTTTGCAAATGCATGGCGTGTTTATTGGGCACGTTCCATTTTTTGAATTTTTTCTGCGTCCTCTGCGTCCGGCTGCTTGTACCCGCATTCACTACAATTCACCCAACACCCTGTGAGGAGACACCCCTGTGAGCAAACGGACATTTCTGGATTTTGAGCAGCCCATTGCCGAGCTTGAAAACAAGATCGAAGAGTTGCGCTATGTGCAAAGCGAATCGGCGGTCGATATTTCGTCCGAGATCGACCAGCTCAGCAAAAAAAGCCAGCAGCTCACCAAAGACATCTACGCCAACCTCACGCCGTGGCAGATTACCAAAATCGCTCGGCATGCCGATCGCCCTTACACGCTGGATTACGTCAACGAAATCTTCACCGATTTCGTTGAACTGCATGGCGACCGCCATATGGCCGATGATCTGTCGATCGTGGGCGGGCTGGCGCGCTTCAACGGCTCGCCTTGCTTGGTGCTGGGCCAACAAAAAGGGCGCGACACCAAAGAGCGCGCCGCGCGCAACTTCGGCATGAGCAAGCCCGAGGGCTACCGCAAGGCGCTGCGGTTGATGAAAACCGCTGAAAAATTCAATTTGCCGGTGTTCACCTTTGTCGATACGCCCGGCGCGTTTCCGGGCATCGATGCCGAAGAGCGCAACCAGAGCGAGGCCATTGGCCGCAACATCTTCGAGATGGCACAGTTGGAGGTGCCCATCATCACTACCATCATCGGCGAAGGCGGATCGGGCGGGGCGCTGGCCATCAGTGTGGCCGACCAGGTGTTGATGCTGCAATACGCGGTGTACTCAGTGATCTCGCCCGAGGGCTGTGCGTCCATCCTCTGGAAAACCGCCGAAAAAGCGCAAGACGCGGCCGAAGCACTGGGCATTACCGCCCACCGCCTCAAGGCGCTGGGGCTGATCGACAAGATCGTGAGCGAACCCGTGGGCGGCGCGCATACCAATTACAAGCAGATGGCCTCGCTGCTCAAACGTGCGCTGGGCGAAGCCTACCGCCAGGTCAGCGACCTGAAGCCCAAAGAACTGCTCGATCGCCGCTACGAGCGCCTGATGAGCTACGGGCGCTTTACCGACGTGCGCGCGGTTGAAGAGTAAGCATTGCGCGTTTGGCTGATGCCCGAACCTTGTGTCACAACGCGCCCCACTTCCTGCTGATTTTTCTGCGCTGAAAACCCTGCAGGCTTGGCCACCTTCGGCGGTGGATGCGGCGCTGCAACAGTGGTGGCGCGGCCTTTCTTCTCCACCCGCCTGCATCGCCGTTGCTTTCAGCGGCGGTGCCGACTCCATGGCTTTGCTGCTGGCGGTGGTGCGTTTGTGCCAGTCGCTTGCGGATTCAAAAACGGATGACACTCAAGCGCCGCAACGTATCTTGGCCTTGCATGTGCACCACGGCTTGCAAGCCAGCGCCGATGCGTTTGCCGCGCATTGCGAAGCATCTTGTGCCGCTTTGCAGGAGGCGATTGGATCCGCCTGGACGCTGGAATATAAAGCTCTGCCGGTGCAGATCGAACTGGCCAAAGGCGACAGCGTAGAAGCTGAAGCCCGCGAGGTGCGTTACCGCGCCTTGGCGCAAGCCGCCCAAGCAGCAGGTGCAGAGGTGGTATTGCTTGGCCAGCATGCCGATGACCAGGTCGAAAGCGTGTTGCTGGCCCTGAGCCGGGGCGCTGGCGTGGCGGGGTTGGCGGGCATGCCCGCTGCATTTCATCGCCACGGCATGGCGTTTGCTCGCCCCCTGTTGCCGCTTGAACAGCACGTGCTGAAAGATTGGCTGCAAACCAACCGCGTGCCGTGGGTAGAAGACCCCACCAATACCGAGCAGCGCTATACACGCAACCGTTTGCGCCATGCGGTGCTCCCTGTGCTGGAGCAGCATTTGCCGGGGTTTCGCACCAGCATGGCACGCAGCGCCCGGCTGGCGGCGCAGGCAGATGCCTTGTTACAAGAGCTGGCCGCCATCGATCTGGAGCAGACCGGCAATCCTCCCCACATCGCCCGCTTGCAGCAACTGTCTGCCGAACGCCAGGCCAATGTGCTGCGCCACTGGCTCAAGGCCACCCATGGCGTGATTGGCAGCGAAAGCCAGATATTGGCGCTGCTGCAGGTGCTGGCAGCCTGCACCACGCGCGGCCACCGTATCCATATCAAGGTGGGCAACGGTTACGTTGAACGCGAAGGCGATGACCTTGGTTGGAAATTGTTACAATATTAAGTTGGTTTGTTCATAGCACTGGAAACACAACGTATGGCCTTGATCGTTCACAAGTACGGCGGCACCTCCATGGGTTCCACCGAGCGCATCCAGCAAGTTGCCAAGCGTGTCGCCAAATGGGCGCGCGCCGGGCACCAGATGATCGTGGTGCCCTCTGCCATGAGCGGCGAAACCAACCGCCTGCTGGCATTGGCGAAAGAATTGGCTCCTGCGCACAGCACGCCCAACACCTTGCGCGAACTGGACATGATTGCTGCCACGGGCGAGCAGGTATCGGTAGGCTTGTTGTCGCTGGCCCTGCAGGCAGAAGGCGCGCCCGCCGTGAGTTTTGCGGGCTGGCAGGTGCCGGTGCGCACCGACTGCGCCTACACCAAGGCGCGTATCGGCGCCATCGACGACCAGCGCGTGCGCAAGGAACTGGATGCGGGCAAGGTCGTCATCATCACGGGTTTTCAGGGTGTTGACGACCAAGGCAATATCACCACCCTTGGGCGCGGTGGCAGCGATACCTCGGCGGTAGCCATCGCTGCGGCCATGAAGGCCGACGAATGCCTGATCTACACCGACGTGGACGGCGTATACACCACCGACCCGCGTATCGTGCCTGAGGCGCGCCGCATGGGGGTTCTCAGCTTTGAAGAAATGCTGGAAATGGCCAGCATGGGCTCCAAAGTGCTGCAAATTCGCGCGGTGGAATTTGCCGTCAAATACAGCATGCCGATCCGCGTACTCAGCAGCTTTACGCCCTGGGACATTCCGGTAGAAGAGGAAGAAAACTCCGGCACCCTGATCACTTTTGAGGAAGACGAAAAAATGGAAAAAGCCCTTGTATCCGGCATCGCCTTCAACCGCGACGAAGCCAAGATTTCCGTGCTGGGCGTGCCTGACAGGCCCGGCATTGCCTACCAGATCCTGGGCACCGTGGCCGATGCCAATATCGAAGTCGATGCCATCATCCAGAACATCAGCAAAGACGGCAAAACCGACTTCACCTTCACCGTCAACCAAAGTGACTACGCGCGCACCATGGAACTGCTGCAGGAAAAGATCATGCCTGCCACGGGCGCAGCCGAAATCATCGGCGACACCAAGATCAGCAAGGTCAGCATTGTGGGTATCGGTATGCGCAGCCACGCCGGTGTGGCCAGCAAGATGTTCCGCGCCCTGGCTGAAGAGGGCATCAACATCCAGATGATCGCCACGTCTGAAATCAAGACATCGGTAGTGATCGACGAGAAATACCTGGAACTGGCCGTGCGCGCACTGCACAAGGCATTTGAGCTGGATGCGCCTGACGAAGCGCCTGCTTCGGCTTGATGCAAGGTGACGGGCGCAGCTGATCCGCAGTAGATATGTGGAAGTTTTGCCAAACAGGCGTTTTTGTTTGGCCGATACGACAAAGGCGTGGACTATAATTCCGCCTTCCCAGGAGACGTGACCGAGAGGCCGAAGGTGCTCCCCTGCTAAGGGAGTATGCGGTGTAGAGCCGCATCGAGGGTTCGAATCCCTCCGTCTCCGCCATCAGCCATGCTGGTGGCTCCAACGGCAACCCATCGTCTACGATATGTAGCGGTGGGTTTTGTTTTTGGAAGCAGCGGCCAACTGTCACAGTTTTTACCTGTAGCGACCGCTGGTTGAACTGCAAACCCCTTCTTTTTTGATGCGACAACTGCTATGGTTGCAAACGACTTGGACGTTTGACTCGGAGCAAGCCATGAAAAAGCAACTGTTTTTGCTGTTCCTGCTGCTGGGAGTGGCTTCTTTTCCGCCAGATGCATCAGCCCAGCAAACGCAGATCTACCGTTGCGGCAATACCTACAGCAACAAGCCTTGTTCAGGCGGAAAGAAGGTGGAGATGGACAAGGTCTCGACCATTCCGGGCGATGAGGCCGAGCGGGAAAAAATTCTGGAGTGCCGCGATGCTGCCGGTATTTACTGGACGCGCAATGATGCGTGCAAGCAGGGCGATACCGAATTGGGGGCGTATACAGCGCCGCGTGGCCTGAGTTTGAAAGAGCAGGTATACATCGCCAAAATGAAAAAGCAGGTGAATGAGCAACTGGTTGTGCCGAATTTGCCAACGGCATCAGCCGGTGCGGGTGCCGCAAGCGCTGCTGCTGCGGATGCTGGCGCTGAAAAGCCGATAAGTTGTGCCGAGATTGCCCAGTCGATCAAGACGCTGGATGAGGCCAGACGCAGCCAGCACGACGCGGGTACGGCGGAGTACTTCGCCAGACGGCGTACAGAACTTGTTGAAATGCAATCGAAAGG
>JAUNUE010000085.1 GCA_030538335.1 Allobrachymonas sp.
GTTACAACGACAGCTGGATCAATGCTCCCCGTTCCCGCGTGGTAACGGGTGTGTTCCGTGACCGTGAAAGTGCAGAAGCCGCCTATGCCGAGGCCACACGGCGCGGTTACGGGGAAAAAGACATTGACCTCGTCATGTCTGATGACACCCGCAAGCGTTACTTTGCTGACGGCACCGCCGAAACCGAGCTGGGTACCAAAGCCGCCGAAGGTGCTGGCGTGGGTGCTGGCATTGGGGGTGCAGTGGGTGCGATTGCAGCAGCTCTTGCCGCTGTAGGTACCAGCTTGGCACTGCCCGGTTTGGGTCTGGTCATTGCAGGTCCTCTGGCTGCGGCTGCTGCCGGGGCGGGGGTAGGCGCGGCCAGCGGTGGTTTGATTGGCGCTCTGGTAGGCTGGAATATGCCTGAAGAGCGTGTAAAGGAATATGAAACTTCCCTGCGCGACGGTGGTATTGTGATGGGTGTGCGCACCCGTGACGATGCAGACGCCGAAGAACTGCATAAATACTGGATCAATTCGCGCGGCGAAAAAGTCTATATGTAATTCATTGAAAAAGCCCATTTGCATGCATCCATGGCAAATGGGCTTCAAAAAATCGTTTTGAAAGAATATATATCATGTCCAATTACTCTTTTGCCCGTGCTGCTGCCGCCATGCTGGCAGTAACTGCTTCGACCGTGTTTGCCCAAACCACCGTCCAGCCTGCCAATCCCCAGCCGGTAGGAACAACACAGCAAAAAGCCAACGAGGCGATGCAAAAGGCCGTTCCGCAGAGCAATGTGGGCACGGTCGTCCGTACGGGCGAGCCTGCCAGCGCAGCTGCTTCGGCAGCCGTCACTCCTGCTCCCAGGGTTGTCCGCACGCCCGTCGTTACGGAAAAAACTGTGCGCAAAGTACGACGTGCTCCCCGTGCTGACCGCGGTTGATTAATTTTTGGTTTATCTGTCGAGAAGATCCGGCGCATGAAGTTTACTGACAGGGCTTTCATGTTCCGGCTCTTCTCTTTTGCACGCTTGCATGCGCCGCTTGCGCTTGCAGGTTTTTTTCTGTTTTTTGCACGTTCGGCACACGCACAAAACAGAGAACCTCTACCCATGCATATCGTGGTCATTGCCAACAATTTGAAGCAACTGGAGGCGGCATCTGGCAACAGGCCTTTCGGAATTGTTGACAAGGCTATGGCCAGATTGTTTCTTTTTGATGCGACCGCGCGGCATCTGGGTTCAACGCCTGTATTGCTGGGGCTGGCGAAGGGCGATATCAGCCCCGCAGGCATTGGCGAGCGCCCCGTCTCCACGATCAAGGCACACGAAAAAATAACGCCTTCCGGCAGATTTGTAGTGGAGCTTGGCACCAATTTGCGAGGGGAGGAGGTGGCTTGGCTGGACTACAAGGAAGGTCTTTCCATGCACCCCGTACTGCGGACAGGTGATCGGTTGAAGCGCCTTGCCACCAGCACGCCTGACGACAACCGCATCTCTGCCGGATGTATCAATGTGCCTGCACTGTTCCATCGAAAAACTCTGTTGAAACTGTTCATGGGCCGCTCTGGCGGAGTGGTCTATATCCTGCCCGAAAATCAGAACCCAAATGACTGGGTGGCATCATTGAAGGTGAACCAGGGAGGCAAATAGCCTCAGTAAAAGCAAACTCCCTGCTCAACTGCAGATTGTTCTGCCCGTTAGCCTGCCGAGGTTGACTGGAGCATCGCGCTACAGCCCCAGCGCCAGCAGCGCGCTTTCGCTCATGCGGTGGCGGCCCCAGGGGGGGTCGAAGGTGAGGTCTACGCGCACCTTGCCGGCACGCGGCAGACCTTCGATCTTGTCACGCGCTTCGCCTGCGATGATGTCACCCATGCCGCAGCCTGCGGCGGTCAGCGTCATCAGCACGCGCACGTCAAACAGGTCGTCTTTGCCGGGAGTGACTTCGCATTCGTAGATCAGGCCGAGTTGCACGATGTCAACCGGAATTTCCGGGTCGAAACAGGTGCTCAGCGTTTTCCAGACCAACACTTCAAAGTCTTCGAGCGTAAGCGATGCCGGGTCTTCGACTTCAATCGCCGCCGAGGCGGGCGCAGCGCGGCCTATGGCGTCGGCGTCTTCGCCCTTGAGGCGGTACAGATTGCCTTCGGCAGCTACCGTGAACGAAGTCCCCAGCGCCTGCGTGAGCACGCCCAGCGTGCCTTGCGGCAGCGTAAAGGCCTGCCCGTCGGGCACGCGCTCAACGTCCACATCGCGTGCAAAAACCACGTTTTCACGCATGTACATGGTGCTTACTTCTCCTTTCCGTCGGCGTCGGTTTGCGCAATGGCGTGCATCAGCGCGTGCCAGCCCAGCAGCGCGCATTTGATGCGGCTGGGGTAACGGCGCACACCTGCAAGGCTTTGCAGTTTGCCCAGGTTCGCTTCCTGCGGCTCGATCTCGCCTGTAAGTACGCCGCGAAAACGGGTGTGCAGGTCGCGTGCCACGGCCAGCTCCTTGCCGTACAGCGCTTCGCTCATCATCGACGACGAGGCGATGCAGATAGCACAGCCGTGGCCGGTAAAGCCGATGTCCTTGAGCGTGTCGCCTTCGATGCGCACCTCCACATCCACCGAGTCGCCGCACTGCGGGTTGGTGCCCTGCGCCCGCTGCGTGGCGCCCGCCACCGGGCCATAACGCCGCGGGGCGCGTTTGTGTTCGAGCACCAGATCCTGGTAGAGGTCTTCGATCGGTTCGTTCATGAAAAACGGTTCAATAAAAAATGCAGGGGCAGATTGTGCGCCTGTTGCCGGGCGGAGTGCACAAATTACCGTAATTTTTCCAGGGCATGCGCCACGCCTGCCGCCAAGCGTTCGACTTCTTCGGGTGTGTTGTACATGGCAAATGAGGCGCGTGTAGTGGCACCCACGCCGAAGTGGTCGATCAGCGGTTGCGCGCAATGGTGGCCGGTGCGCACGGCAATGCCGCGCGCGTCGAGCAGAGTGCCGATGTCGTGCGGATGCACATCGGTAGTGACAAAGGCGGCAATGGCCGATGCCTGGGCATGCAGCGCCAGCACCCGCAAGCCCTTTATGCCGGAGAGCGCCTGCACAGCCTGTTCGCGCAGCGCACGCACATGGGCATCCACCGCAGGCAAGCCCTGTTTGGTGAGAAACTGCGCGGCTGCTGCCATGCCCACCGCACCCGGGACGTTGGGCGTGCCGCCCTCCAGCCGCATCGGCAATTCGGCAAAGCGGGCATCGTGTGCGCTTACGCTTTCAACCATGTCGCCGCCAAAGCGCAAAGGCGTGAGGCGAGCCAAGGCTTTGCGCCGCCCCACCAGCGCGCCAGTGCCCATCGGGCCGTACATCTTGTGGCCCGAAAAAGCCATGAAATCGGCGTTGAGCGCCGCAAAGCGGAGGGTCTCGTGCGACACCGCCTGCGCGGCATCGAGCACGGTCAGCGCGCCCGCATTATGCGCCAGTTGGAGCAGTTCCTCGTAAGGAGGGCGTTCGCCCGTGGCGTTGGCGCAGGCGGTCACAGTAAAAACGCGCGTTTTGCCATTCAGCAGTTTTTGCAGGTCTGCGGTGTGCAGGCGGCCTTCCGCATCAGGTTGCAAGATGCGCAACACCGCGCCAGTACGGCGTGCCGCCTGCTGCCACACCACCAGGTTGGCGTGGTGCTCCAGCGTGCTTGCAATGATTTCATCGCCGGGTTGCAGGTACGCTGCTTGCTCGCACGGCGTGGACAGGCCATGGGCCACCATATTCAGCGCATCGGTAGTGCCAGAGGTGAACACCAGTTCGCAATCGGGCGCATCTGCGCCGACAAAGCGTTTGAGCGTGAGGCGTGCCGCGTCAAAATCATCGGTGGCGCGTTGCGACAGCGTGTGCACCCCACGGTGAATATTGGCGCGGTTGTGTGCCTCGAAGTGCTGCATGGCTGCCAGCACCGCCGTAGGCATGTGCGTGGTGGCGGCGTTGTCGAGATAGACCAGATCGTGGCCGTTGATTTTTTGCTGCAGCACGGGAAACTGGCTGCGCAGCGCAGCCAGCGTGTCGCCATCCCATTGCGGGCGTTCACCCATGAACAGGCTCCTTGGCGGCAGCCTTGTTGTCCATCAGCCGGGCAATGGCCTGTGCCAGCGGGCCGTGTGCATCGAGCGCATTGACCAAGGCATCGTCACCGAGGGTGGCAGTGAGCAATTCATGCGCCATGCCCTGCACGATCAGGCCGCGCGCCACGTCGGCATCGATGCCGCGCTGCTGCGCGTAGAACAGCGCGTCTTCGGGCAATGCGCCCCAGGTGGCACCATGCGTGGCTTGCAACTGGTCGTGCAGAATTTCCATATGCGGGCGCAAAATGCCGCGCGGCGTGCCCCGCAGGGGAATGCCTGTGACGAGCTGGTGCGCCTCGGCATCGTCGCTGCCGGGCATGATGACGGCGTGCACATTGAGCACCACATGCGCCGCGTCGCGCGCCAGTGCCAGCGCCTGCACATTGCTGCCGGTGCGCGGCGCCTTGTGCCGCATGCGGTTTTGAAAGTCGAGTTTGCTGCCCGAAGTCAGCGTGATGACGCCGGTGGTGGTGCTGGCTCCTTCTTCATCCAGATCGACCACCAGCCGTTGCAGGTGGTAGGGGCTGCCCTCGCCAATCAGCACATGGCGGTAGCTGGCGTTTTTAGCCAAGCGCGCATGCAGGTGGTGCGCCACGTGGTCGCCTGCGGCAGGCTCTACCACGCGCAAATGCACCAGCGACGCGCCTTCGTGCAGCCGCAGATGCAGTTGCAGGTTCTGCACGATGCTGCTGGCGGCGATGCCTGCTGCGGGCGGCAGGTGTGTTTCAACCAGCACGGCCTGCACGCCCGCGCCTACTTCCACCACAGCCAGCGGCGCTTCTGCTGCCGCGCCGGGACGGTGCTGCAAGGCGACCCACACGCGCTCTTGCGCCGCAGGGCTTGAGGCGTCTTTGTCGATGCGCAAACGCAAACCCTGGCGGCACAGCACGCGGTGCGCCCAGGCAAAGGGCGCGGCTTCGTCGCTGGTGGCGTCGGGCAGCGGCAGGTCTTGCCACAACTCGTGGCGCTGTGGGCCTGTGGCGTCGATCCATTGGGCCGAAACGCCGGTATGCGGCGCATCGCCCACGGGCTGCACCGACCAGCCCGCCAGCCCCGAAGGTGCGGTGGAAGTGGCAGGTGCAGCCCCGTCGCCCAGCCACACGGCAGCGGCAGGCGGCGGCAGGTGACGGAAGAACTCAACGCGGCGGCCAATCCAGCCTTCTTGCGCCAGCCGTTCGCGGGCGACGGATGCTTCGGTAGGGGCCTGGTTCATGCGGGTGCCTTTTCGGATTCGGCCTGCTGCGCGTAACCTTCTGCGGCCAGGCGTTGCGCCAGTTCGAGGCCGCCGGTTTCGCCCACGCGGCCATCGCTGAGCCAGATCACCTGGTCGGGTTTGAGCATTTCGATCAAGCTCAACTGGTGGCTGATGACCATGAGGCTGCGCCCGGCTTTGCGCTGTTGCTGCACCAGATCAACCACGGCGCGCAGGCCGTCCACGTCCATACCCGAGTCGATTTCGTCGAGGATGGCCAGTTGGGGTTGCAGCAGGGCCATTTGCAGCAACTCGTTGCGCTTGCGTTCGCCGCCCGAGAAGCCGTCGTTGACGGGGCGCGACAACATCGCATCGGGCAAACCCAGCGGCGCGGAGATGGCGCGGGCGCGCTCCAGAAAATCAAACGCATCCATGGGCGAGTCGCCGCGTGCCTCGCGCACCGCATTGAGCGCCGTGCGGATGAACAGGTTGTTCTTCACGCCGGGCACGTCGGGCGGTGCCTGGTACGACAGGAACAGGCCCGCATGGGCACGCTCTTCAGGCTCCAGCGCGAGCAGGTCTTTGCCATCGAGCGTGGCGCTGCCGCCGGTGATGGTGTAGCGCGGGTGCCCCGCCAGCGCAAAGCCAAGCGTACTCTTGCCGCTGCCGTTGGCGCCCATCACCACCACGACCTGGCCACGCGCCACGTCGAGCGTGAGGCCTTTCAGGACATGGTGACCGGCCACCTCTACGTTGAGATCGCGGACAGAAAGCAAAGGCGTGTTGTTTGGCATATCTGGTTTCCTTGTTTATAGATTTACTGCAATAAAAGCATTGAATACGGATGCAGAACGCAGAGTTCGCAGAGGAAATACGAAGTACACAGAGAATAAATTTTGTTTTTTCTGTGTCCTCTGCGTTCCTGCTCTCCGCATTTATTGATTCATCCCACCGCACCTTCGAGCGACACCGCCAGCAGCGCCTTGGCCTCCAGCGCAAACTCCATCGGCAACTCTTCCAGTACCGCCTGGCAGAAACCACCCACGATCAGCGCCGTGGCTTCTTCGGGGTTGATGCCGCGCTGCTGGCAGTAAAACAGCCGCTCTTCAGAGATGCGCGTGGTGGTGGCTTCGTGCTCCAGCACGGCGTCGTTGCGCATCACATCCACATAGGGGAAGGTGTGCGCACCGCACTGGCCGCCGATCAGCAGCGAATCGCACTGCGTGTTGTTGTGCACGTTTTCTGCGGTGGGCGCCACGCGCACCAGACCGCGGTAGGTGTTTTGTGAACGCCCCGCGCTGATGCCCTTGGCCACGATGCGGCTCGTGGTGTTCTTGCCCAGATGGATCATCTTGGTGCCGGTGTCGGCCTGCTGGCAGTTGTTGGTCACGGCTACGGAAAAAAACTCGCCATCAGATTCGTCGCCACGCAGCACCACGCTCGGGTATTTCCAGGTAATGGCCGAGCCGGTTTCCACCTGCGTCCACGAAATGCGTGAGCGTTTGCCCGCTGCCAACCCGCGCTTGGTCACGAAGTTGTAGATGCCGCCGCGGCCTTCTTCATCGCCGGGGTACCAGTTCTGCACCGTGGAGTATTTGATGTGCGCATCGTCGTGCGCGATCAGCTCCACCACGGCCGCGTGCAACTGGTTCTCGTCGCGCATCGGTGCGGTGCAGCCCTCAAGATAGCTCACGTGGCTGCCCGGCTCGGCAATGATCAATGTGCGCTCGAACTGCCCGGTGTTGCGCGCATTGATGCGGAAGTACGACGACAACTCCATCGGACAGCGCACGCCTTCGGGGATGTAGACAAACGATCCGTCTGAAAACACCGCCGAGTTAAGCGCAGCATAAAAGTTGTCGCGCTGCGGCACCACCGTGCCCAGGTATTTTTCAATCAGCTCCGGGTGGTTTTGCACCGCGTCCGAGAACGAGCAGAAAATCACGCCGACATCGGCCAGTTGTTGGCGGAAGGTCGTGCCCACCGACACCGAATCAAACACCGCATCGACCGCCACGCCCGCAAGGGCCGCACGTTCATGCAACGGCACGCCCAACTTTTCGTAGGTTTCGAGCAGCTTGGGGTCAACCTCATCCAGGCTCTTGGGGCCGTCCTTGTGCGACTTGGGTGCCGAGTAGTACGACAGCGCCTGAAAATCAATCGGCGCAATGCGCAGGTGCGCCCAGTCGGGTTGCTCCATGCCCAGCCAGGTTTCGAGTGCCGACAGCCGCCATTTCAGCAAAAATTCCGGCTCTTTCTTCAGGCGCGAAATCTGGCGGATCGTGTCTTCGT
>JAUNUE010000086.1 GCA_030538335.1 Allobrachymonas sp.
CAAGCTGTTGCCGCACACGCAGATAATCAAAAGTGACAAATGCCGAAGCGAGGCCGATCAGGATGGATGAACCCCAAACACCCGTCACGCCCCAATAGCCCCAAGCGAAGAAGAAGCCCACAAGACCCGTTGCCAGCAGCAAAAATCGGTCTTTTATGGCTTCCTGCATACAGATCTCTCTTCAGGAGAAGTTGCCAGGAAAGGCGCTCGCTAATGCGCGGTCACGCGTTCGCGCACCTGCAAATCATTTTCGCGGGCGAACTGCTCCACGTATTGCCAGGCTTCGGGAAATTTTTTTTGCAGCGCGGGCTGAACCACCAGGCATTTCACGCCGTCTTCGGTGGAGGGCATGCACCAGGGCGAATAGCTGATGTAGTCGCTCGGGCGGGCGGCCTGTGGCCGGTACACGCTCATTACACCTGCCAGGCGCTCGGCCCAGTTGCTGGGGCGAAACGTGCGCCCCTGGCTGGTTACGCCCAATATCACGATTTCCTTGCCTAGGTCTGCATCATCCATAAACCCGCCTCCTGTCCGCATATTTTATGCTTTGTGCTGCCGCTGTGCTGACTGTTTGCAGGCAGTATTTATCAAACACCGCCTATCGCAGGTCACAGATATTGCTGCACTGCAACATTAGAGATATTAAATGATTCTTGTGACAATTGCAGGCACGTTTTATGCCCTTTTGAACAGTCAGGTTATTTGAGCCAGCCCCGCTTGCGGAAATACCACATGGGCAGCAGCGCGCTGGCAACCATCAGGCCAATGGCAAACAGGTAGCCGTATTTCCACTCCAGCTCGGGCATCAGGCGAAAGTTCATGCCGTACACGCTCGCCACCAGCGTAGGCGGCAGCAGGGCCACACTGGCCACCGAAAACAGCTTGATGATCTTGTTCTGGTTGATGTTGATGAAGCCCACGGTGGCGTCCATCAGGAAGTTGATTTTCTCGAACAGGAATTCGGTGTGGCTGTCGAGCGAGTCGATGTCGCGCATGATCTGGCGCGCTTCTTCAAACTGGTCGTTGTCGAGCATGCGGCTGCGCATCATGAAGCGCACTGCGCGGCGCGTATCGGAAGCATTGCGGCGGATGCGGCCATTCATGTCTTCCTGCCGCGCAATCACGGCCAGCACCGCACTGGCCACCTCATCGGTGACGTTGTCGTTGAGCACCTGGCTGCTGGCTTTTTCCAGTGCCATATGGATTTCTTCGAGCGTATCAGCGCTGTATTCGGCATCGGCATTGAACAGTTTGAGCAGCAGTTCCTTGGCGTCGGTGATCAGGTCGGGCATGCGCCGGGCGCGCATGCGCGTGAGGCGAAAGGCCGGCACGGTGTCGTCGTGGATGGAAAACAGGATGTTGTAGCTTTTGACTTCCTGGTTGCTCTGGTTCAGGATGAAGGCCACACGCTCGGTATCCGGGGCGTCAAAATCGGCTACCAGAAAGTCTGCACGGATGTGCAATTCGCCATTGTCTTCTTCGTAAAAACGGGCGGAATCTTCAATATCGTCATCAATGGCATCTTCGGGAATATGCAGCCCGTAGTGCTGGCGGATCCAGTGTTTTTCTTCAGGCGTCGGGTCTTCCAGATCAACCCAGATCGGCTTGAAGCGGTTCAACTCTTCAAGCGATTCGATCTCTTCCTGGAACAGGCGGCCGTTGGCCAGGGTGAAAATATTCAGCATGACGGATGCATCAATGACAGGCCCGCGCATCGGCGGCACAGGCGGTTGATGAAAGGATCAAATGGGGGATACGCCGCTCGCCTGTGCACACCCCGGATTTATCCGTCAGGGCAAGCAGGCAAGCCAGCAACTATTACCAGGTTCCATAGTTCAGCCAGGGCAAAAATGCCCAGCAAAGGCTCCAAAATCGCAACAAAGCGGGATTATCGCATTGCTGCATGGCAAAAGCCACCCCGAAAGCCCCACGGGTCTGTGCATGTTTTGCAAAAACAGATCCTGACAAGGTGAATCACCGATCAGGTATTCTGTAGGTGGTCTTTCGTCCCTGCCTGTAACCCACTTTACGAGGTCTCAAAACATGAAACTCTACTATTCGCCCGGCACCTGCTCCCTGTCCCCGCACATCGTCCTGCAAGAAACCGGCTTGCCCCACGAGCTGGTTCTTACGTCGATCCGCTCGCGCAAGCTGGCCGATGGCAGTGATTTTCTGGCCATCAACCCGCTGGGTTATGTGCCGCTGCTGGAACTGGACGACGGCACCCGCCTCACTGAAGGCCCGGCCATCGTGCAGTACCTGGCCGACCAGGCACCCGACAAGCAATTGGCACCAGCCAATGGCACGCTGGCGCGTTACCAGTTGCAAAGCTGGCTCAACTACATCAGCACCGAACTGCACAAGGGTTTTTCGCCGCTGTTCAACCCTGCCATGCCCGAAGAAGCCAAACGCCTCGCGGTCGAGCGCCTGGGCAGCCGCCTGCAACACATCAACGACACACTCGCCAACAAGCCCTATCTGATGGGTGAGCAGTTCACCGTGGCCGACGTCTATCTGTTCGTGGTGAGCAACTGGGCCGAACCGACCAAAATCGACCTGAGTCCGTATCCGCATCTGCAGGCATTCCGTAGCCGCGTGGCCGCACGCCCTGCCGTGCAGGCAGCGATGAAGGCTGAAAAGCTGATCTGATAGCCACCCTGCAAGGCGTCTCATGCAATCGCTTTTTCCCTTTGGCTGGCAGCACTATCTGCTGGGCGGCTTTTTGATTGGCAGCGGCGTCGCCCTGCTCTATGTCTTTACTGGCCGGGTGGGCGGCATGAGTTCGGTGTTTTCATCGACATGGAGCTATGTGCTGCAACACCCCTTTTTCCAGCAAGACAAATTCACCGCCACCCGCAACTGGCGGCTGGTGTATGCACTCGGCCTGATCCTGGGCGCAGGGCTGTGGTGGCTGTTATACGGCCAAGGCCAGCCCTTGACCACCACCTTGCCAAGCTGGCAGTTGCTTGTGGGCGGCGTGCTGGTGGGCTACGGCGCGCGGCTGGGTGGCGGGTGTACCTCGGGCCACGGCATTTGCGGCCTGGGCCGGTTCAACCCGCCCTCGCTGTTGGCTGTGGTGACCTTCATGGCGACCGGTTTTCTCGCCGCCAACCTGGTCACAAGGTGGTTGTGATGAAAGCACTGAATTTCGCTGCCACTCTGGCTGCCGGCATGCTGTTTGGCTTTGGCCTCTCGCTATCGACCATGGTACGCCCTGAAATCGTGCTGGGTTTTTTACAACTGCGCGACTGGGGCTTGCTGCTGGTCATGGGCGGCGCGGTAGTGGTTGCCGCGGTGGGATTTTTCCTCGCACCCCGGCTGCTCAAGCACCCGCTGGCCGCTGTCGCGTTTGACAAAACCTGCAGTTCATTGCGCCGCAACACCATCGTGGGTGCAGGCATTTTTGGCATCGGCTGGGGAATTTGTGGCGTGTGCCCCGGCCCGGCAATTGCAGCGCTGGGCGTTGGCAACTGGCGCACGCTTTGGGTGCTGCTGGGCATTGCGCTGGGTGCCCTGTTGCATGGGTTGACAGCAGACAAAAGCTGAGCTGGCAACGGGAGCGGTTTATATAGTCATTCCGGGAAATGAATTGACAATTTCCACCCAATCCGTTCGGGCTGAGGTATCGAAGCCCTATGTAAAGGTTTCTGCCCTTCGATACCTCAGGGCGATCGGCGTCTAATTGTTTTCGAATTTGACTATAAACCGTTCGCAGGCGGCAGAATCTCCTGGCGGAGGTTCTCTGCCCTACAGAGGTTTTTTATTTCAGGCTGCCCGCCAGAAACTGCTGCAAGCGCGGGCTTTGCGGGTTGTCCAGCACATCTTTGGGTGCGCCCTGCTCTTCCACCACACCTTGGTGCAGAAACATCACATGGCTGGCGATGTTGCGGGCAAAGCCCATTTCGTGCGTGACTACGAGCATGGTGCGCCCCTCTTCGGCCAGCTCCTGCATCACGCGCAGCACGCCGCCCACCAATTCAGGGTCTAGAGCCGAAGTAGGCTCGTCGAACAACATTACCTCCGGCTCCATCGCCAAAGCGCGTGCAATGGCTACGCGCTGCTGTTGACCGCCCGAAAGCTGCGACGGGTATTTGTCAAATTCAGCCGCTGTAAGGCCGACTTTTGCCAGGTAATTTTCTGCCCGTGTGCGTGCATCGGCGCGGCTCAGGCCCAGCACATGCACGGGCGCTTCCATTACGTTCTGCAGCACCGACATGTGCGCCCACAGGTTGAAGTGCTGAAATACCATCGACAGCCGCGTGCGGAACTGCTGCAGCAGCACGCTGTCGGTCACCTTGGGTTCAGCACCATGGGGTTGCGGGATGGTGCCCAGCGTCTGGTCGTTGAGCGTGACGGTGCCCTTGTCGGGTTTTTCGAGGAAGTTGATGCAGCGTAAAAAGGTCGATTTGCCCGACCCGCTGGAGCCGATGATGGCCACCACATCGCCCGCCTGCGCCGCGAGCGAAACGCCTTGCAGCACGGCCTGTTGGCCGTAGGTTTTGTGGATCTGGTCAACAACAAGTTTGGACATGACAGCTAAGCGGTTTATGGGGTTGGTTCTGGAACAGGTGGCCTGGAATGCTTTGCTTGGCAATTAAGGTGAAAGTCCCACATGCCCCAAATCCTGCGGCGATGAGATCGTCATGAGCTTGTTTTCGGGATGGGCAAAACACACGTCACCCACGGCAAAGACAAAGCCGCTGACGGGGCTGTGCACAGGCACTGCCTCGGGCTGCAACGGATCAACCACCTCTGCAAGCAACTGCCCTGTTTCTACCCAATCGCCTGCCTGGGCATGATAGACCACAATGCCCGCCGCGGGTGCGGGCACATACACCAGGCCCGACAGCGGATGCGGCTCAGTGAGCAGGGCAGGCATGGGGCGCTGCGCATCGGCAGGCAAGGCCACATCGCCCAGGTGGTGCAGGTATTGCAGAATGGCATCGGCATCTTGCCCGGCCAGTTCATGTGACAGATCGCGCTCGCCACGCAACTCTACCGTGGCGGCCACACAGGCGAGATCAATTTTCGCCTGCGGAAAATCGCGCTGCAGGCGCAACCACAGGCTGGCCAGCACTTCGTCAAACGACTGTGCGCCAGAGCTTTCGCTCAGAATCTGGCAGCGCGAGCCCAGCCAGCACGCCAGTGGCTGCAAGGCCGGCCAATGCTGCGGCAAGGTATAGAAATGCACCGTGGCATGCTGGTCGCAATGCAGATCGAGCACCAGATCGGCATCTGCCGACAGCCCCAGCAATACGCTGTGCAGGGCCTCTACCGTTGTTTGCGGCTGGTAAGCGGCCACCACTTCGCGCAAGACGGCGCGAATAGCTGCGGTATTGGCTTGCGCATCCTGCCCCAAAGCCTGCGGCTGGCTTTTCAGATACGCCAGCAATTTGTCGTACAGGCCAATGGTGCGCAGCCGGTTGAAGTTTTGTCCTGTCGCAAGATCAAAGCGCCCCTGGTGGTCGTACAGCGTGGTTTGGCGCAGCCCCACCGGGTTGCACAAAGGCACCACCACTATCTGGGCGCGCACCGCGCCTTGCTCCTCAAGCGTTTGCAGCCGCTGGCACAGATGCCATGCAGCCAACGCACCCGGCAGTTCGTCGGCATGCAGGCTTGCCTGGATGTAGACCTTGCGCGGCGCCTGCTGCGGGCCGTAGAAAAACGCGGTTACCGTGGTTTCGGTACCGGGGATGCTGCGTGGCAGGGCAATCTCTCGCTTTTCCATACGCATTCAACTGGTACGCGGCCGCAAATGGGCCATATAGCGCCGCTCGAGCAAGCGAAAGCCACCCACCAACGTCAAGGTCAGCAGCAGGTAGATGATGGCGGCTGCCGTGTAGGCCACAAAGGGCTGGTAGGTTTGCGTAACAAAAGCGTTGGCAGCGTTGGTTACTTCCATGATGGTGATGGTCGAAGCCAGCGAAGTGGAGTGCATCGTCATGATCACTTCGTTGCTGTAGGCGGGCAAGGCGCGGCGCAAACTCGATGGCAGCACAACACGCCAGATCGCCTGCCGCGGCCCCATGCCATAGGCGCGCGCCGCCTCGACTTCACCGGTATCGGTATTGCGCATCGCGCCCGAAAAAATTACCGTGCTGTAAGCCGCCGTATTGAGAATCAAGGCCAGCAAGGCCCACACCAGGCCGTCTTTCATGAAGCCAAAGCCGGGTTGCTGCATCAAGGCACCCACCCAACCCAGACTGGCCAAGCCAAAGTAAATGACATACATCTGCGACAACAAGGGCGTACCGGTAAACACATAGACAAATGCCCGCACCAGCCGCGCTTTCCATGTCACATGGCGGTGGTGCAAAATGGCCAAAGGCACTGCCAGCACAAAACCGATCACCACCGACAAACCCGTAAGCAGCAAGGTCATGGGCAAGGCAGCGATACAGGCCTGGAGTGCCTGCAACAACGAGGAGAAAAAGGAATCCTCACTCATTGCCCGTTCCCATCATGCGAATGCCACGCTGGTAGTACGCTTCCAACCAGCGGAACACCAGCAATGACACGGTGGTCAACACCAGAAACAGCAGGGCCGAGAACAGGTTGAACAGCAAGGGCAGATGCGTGCTGCTACCGGCCTGCTGCCCCAGCCGCATGACATCATCCAGCCCGATGATGGACACCAATGCCGTGGCTTTGGTCAGCACCAGCCAATTGTTCTTGATGCCCGGCAGCGCAAAGCGCATCATCAACGGAAAGGTGATGCGGCGCAGCACCAGCAAAGGCCCCATACCGTAGGCGTGCGCAGCTTCGATTTGTCCGTGCGGAATGGCCAGCATGGCGCCACGGAAGGTTTCGGTGAAATAGGCACCGTAAATGAACGAAAGCGTGAGGATGCCCGCCATGAGCGGACTGATCTCGATCATGTCCCAGCCAAGTTTTTCGGTAACTATATTCAGACCCATCTGCAAGCTGTAGTAAATCATCAGCATCCAGATCATCTCGGGTACACCACGCACCACCGACGAGTACCACTGCGCGAGCAATGCCACGGGTTTGATGGGCGACAGGCGCAAGGCCGCGCCCATAAACCCGATCACCACCGCCAGCGCCAACGAACCCAGTGCCACCTGCAAGGTCAGCCAGGCACCTTGCAGGATGGAGGGGGCATAGGCTTGCAGCGTTTCAAACATGGAGAGCTAAAAAGAATGCAAAGAGCCAGGCCTTCAATTGCCTGATGAAGTCAGCGACAGCTCGTTTTCGGTGCGTGGTTCACGTTCCATCAGCAGGCGTATCGCTTCATGTACATTGCATTTGCCATCGAGCAAATCAACCACACATTGGGTAATCGGCATGTCCACCTGCAAGGCTGCGGCACGCGCCAGAACGGTGCGTGCGCAATATACACCCTCGGCCACATGGCCCAGCGTTTGCACGGCCTGGGCTGCGGTAAAACCCTGAGCCAGCAACAGGCCCACGCGGCGGTTGCGGCTCAAATCACCTGTAGCCGTAAGCACCAGGTCGCCCATACCGCTCAAACCCATGAAGGTGGCAGGATCAGCGCCCAGGGCGGTTCCGAAACGCGTCATCTCGGCCAGTCCGCGTGT
>JAUNUE010000087.1 GCA_030538335.1 Allobrachymonas sp.
GAAAACGGCTTTGTCACGCAAGCCCAGGCTGATGCGGCCAAGGCCACGCCCTTGGTTCTCAAGCGCATGGCGCAAGATGAAACAGTGCACGCCGGGCATGTGGGTGAAATGGTGCGTCAGCTCATCTTTGCCCAATACGGCGCCGAGACCTATACCAAGGGTTTCAACGTCTACACCACCATCTCCACAGTCGACCAGAACGCTGCCTACGCCGCCGTACGCCAGGGCGTGCTGAATTACGATGCCAAACACCGCTACCGTGGCCCGGAGCAGTTTGCCGAGCTGCCTGCCGATGCCGATCTGCTGGATGATGCCCTGCAGGAAATCCTCGACAATGTGCCTGATGCAGGCGAACTGCTGGCCGCTGTCGTAATTGATGCCAAACCCGGCAAAGTGGTGGTACGCCGCACCGACAACCAGCCCATCACCATCACCGGCAATGGTCTGCGTTTTGTTTCCTGGTCGTTGTCAGAGCGCGCACCTGCCGCGCAGAAAATCCGCCGCGGCGCCATTGTGCGCATCGTCCAGACCGACAAGGGCTGGGAGATTCGCCAACTGCCCGAAGTGGAGAGCGCGCTGGTATCGCTCGATCCGCGCACCGGCGCCATCAAGGCGCTGGTCGGCGGCTTTGATTTTGGCAAAAACAATTTCAACCGCGCCACCCAGGCTTACCGCCAGCCAGGCTCGGCCTTCAAGCCTTTCATTTATTCCGCTGCGCTGGAAGAAGGCATCACCCCCAACACTCTGGTCAGCGACAGCCCCTTTACCCTGGATGCCGCCGCTACAGGCAGCCAGGCCTGGTCGCCCAAGAATTACGATGGCAGCAACGGCCCGCCGATTACCATGCAGCAGGCTTTGGTGCGCTCGAAAAACCTGGTGTCGGTGCGCATCCTGCAAACGGTAGGCACACAAAAAGCCCAGGAATGGGCCGGTCGCTTTGGCTTTCCGGCCGAGCGCACTCCGCCGTATCTGACCATGGCGCTGGGTGCAGGCACTGTCACGCCGCTGGAAATGGCCACTGGCTTTGCCGTATTCGCCAACGGTGGCTACAAAGTCAACCCTTACATCATCGCCCTGATCAAGGACCAGCGCGGCAACACCATTGCCAATGTGCAGCCCCAAGCCTTGCACGAAGGCATGCGTGCTATTCCTGCCCGCAACGCCTTTGTCATGGACGCTTTGCTCAACGACGTGGCGACCCGCGGCACGGCAGCGCGCGCTACGGCAGAACTCAAACGAAGTGACATCTACGGCAAAACCGGCACCACCAACGACTCGAAAGACGCCTGGTTCGCGGGCTTTCAGCCCACGCTGGTTTCGGTGGTCTGGTTTGGCCACGACACCCCACGCAACCTGGGCGACCGCGAAACGGGGGGGGGCTTGAGCCTGCCCATCTGGATCCGCTATATGCGCACCGCCCTCAATGGCGTACCGGTTGCGCCCATCAAAACTGCTCCTGCGGGGGTGGTACAGAGCGGCGGCAACTGGACGTATACGGAATACACAGGGGGCCGTGGCGTCTCCCGAATCGGCATTACCAGCAGTGGCAGCGGCGTGTACTCTGATGGCACCGACACTACCCTGCGTGACGATACCTTCAACGCTCCAGAACCCGCTGAAAGCGCAGGAGGATCGATTGGCGGCGGTGGGCAGGATATCTTCCGCGACAACTAAGTACATGCGCTCCGTGCCTAACATGCGAACCTTTGTTACCGCCGCAATTTGCAGCACCGCTCTGCTACTTCTGGCCGCCTGCGGCCAGAAAGGCGATCTGTACATCCCTACCGAACCCGAGGCTGCCAACCGGGCCACCTTGCCGCGCACGCTGTTTCCCGTCAAACCACGTGCACAGCCTGCCGCATCGGCACCGTCCCAAGCCTCGCCAAGCGCCCAACCCTGATCCCGTTCTCACGCCACCATGCAACTGCCTGGCTCCCCTTTTTTCGCTTATCACAACGGTGTGCTGTGCGCAGACGGCCTGCCGCTGCCCGCATTGGCACGCCAGCATGGCACGCCTTTGTTTGTCTATTCGCAAAACGCCATGCTCGCTGCGTTGGCGGCCTACCAGCGCGGTCTGCACGGACGTGATGCCCTGGTGTGTTATGCCCTGAAGGCAAACTCTGC
The DNA here is from genome assembly GCA_030538335.1 of Allobrachymonas sp. Classification (GTDB taxonomy): domain Bacteria; phylum Pseudomonadota; class Gammaproteobacteria; order Burkholderiales; family Burkholderiaceae_C; genus Brachymonas. Next base: position 2,125 of record JAUNUE010000087.1, read on the forward strand.
GCTGGCTGTATTGCAGACGTTTGCACGCGCGGGCTGCGGGTTCGATACGGTTTCGGGCGGTGAAATCCAGCGCGCCTTGCGCGCGGGTGCCAAGCCCGAAACGATCATTTTTTCGGGCGTAGGCAAAACCCGCAGCGAAATGCGCATGGCGCTGGAAGTGGGCATCGGCTGCTTCAACGTCGAGAGCATGTTTGAACTGGACATGCTCAATGCCGTGGCTGTGGACATGGGTGTGCAAGCGCCGATCAGCATCCGCGTCAACCCGGACGTAGATGCCAAAACCCACCCCTACATATCCACCGGGCTGACCAGCAACAAATTCGGCATTGCCCACACTGAGGCACTGGCCGCCTACCAAAAAGCCGCTGCCTTGCCGGGGCTGCGCGTCATCGGTATCGACTGCCATATCGGTTCGCAAATCACCGAGGTGGCACCTTTCCTGGAAGCCACCGAGCGCCTGCTGGATCTGGTGGAACAGATCGAAGCCGCGGGCATCCCTTTGCAACACGTGGATTTTGGCGGCGGCCTGGGCATTGATTACCACGGCGACACGCCCCCTGCTGCCGACACCTTGCTGCAACAAATGCTGGTCCGGCTGGATGCGCGTGGCATGGGGCAACGCAAGATCGTGCTGGAACCGGGGCGGTCTCTGGTGGGCAATGCAGGCGTATGCGTCACCGAAGTGATCGGACTCAAGCCCGGAGCGGTGAAGAATTTCTGCATTGTCGACGCTGCCATGAACGACCTGCCGCGCCCGGCGATGTACCAAGCCTGGCATGCCATCGTGCCGTTGCAGGCAAACGCGGGGGCCGAGGCAAGCACTTACGATGTGGTCGGCCCCGTGTGTGAAAGCGGCGACTGGATTGGCTGCGATCGGCCACTCGCCGTGCAGGCAGGCGACTGGTTGGCTGTAATGTCAGCGGGCGCTTACTGCATGAGCATGGCCAGCAACTACAACAGCCGGGGCCGTGCCGCAGAGGTGTTGGTGGCCGATGGAGCCGCGCATCTGATTGCAGAACGTGAGACGTTGGCAGATTTCACGCAACGCGAACGCACGCTCTGAGTTGAACTGTACAACCAGCAAAAACTACTGCTGTTTGAACAACTGCCCCGATGTATCCCTGATTTTCATCCCAGGGCGAATGCGGTTGCGCTTGAACCAGCCCTGGTGCATCTCCAGCACATAGGGCACCGGCTTGGCAGAGCAATGGCTTTTTTCGCTCAAGGGCTGCATGTCGGCCAGATTGACGATGGTGCCGTCTGCGGCCACAAATGCCGCCGTCAGCGGCAGTGGCGTGTTTTTCATCCAGAAGCACTGCACGCCGCTTTCAGGAAACACGAACAGCATGCCTTCATCCACCGGCATGGTTTTGCGGTGCATCAGGCCGGTCTGGCGCTGGTTGAAAGTTTCGGCCAATTGCACCTGCATGCGCGCCTTGCCTGCGCGCAACTGGGTACGCGGCAGATCCATCTGCGCGGCATCCTGCGCGTGTGCCGCGGGGAGCAACGCCATGGCAGCCAACAGCCCGGCCAACCAGATGCGCAAAGATGTATATGGGTGCATCGCAAAAATTCCTCCTGCAGTCATTGTATAGACGCTCCAGGAAATAGCTGATAGTTACTCTCTCATCCGTTCGGGCTGAGGTATCGAAGCCCCGATGCAACCCCTCTTGCCCTTCGATACCTCAGGGCGAACGGTGTTCAATATTATTTCCGGGTTGGGCTATAAATAGCCTGTCCGAACTTCGCTACTCCGACACGATGCCGCCACTGCGGTGCTGCAGACGCGCATACGCGCCATCCAGCGCCAGCAGTTCGGCGTGCGTGCCCTGTTCCACAATACGGCCATGCGCCATTACCACCACGCGATCGGCGTGTTCGATGGTGCTGAGCCGGTGCGCCACGATCAGCGTGGTGCGCCCTTGCATCAGGCGTTGCAGGGCGTCTTGCACCAGGCGTTCGGATTCGTTGTCGAGCGCCGAGGTAGCTTCATCCAGCAGCAAGACCGGCGCATTCTTGTAAACCGCACGCGCAATGGCCAAGCGCTGGCGCTGGCCGCCCGACAATTGCGTGGCGTTGTGCCCCACCACCGTGTCCATGCCCTGCGGCAACTGCGCCACGTGGTCGGCCAGGTTGGCAGCCACCAGCGCCGCCTGCACCTGATCGCGGTCAATATCACGCCCCAGCGCCACATTGGCCGCGATGCTCTGGTTGAGCATCACCACATCCTGGCTGACCAGTGCGATCTGCTGGCGCAAACGCATCAAGGGCCACTTGTCCAGCGCAATGCCGTCGAGCAGCACCTGCCCAGCACTGGGCAACACAAAGCGCGGCAGCAGGTTGACCAGCGTCGTCTTGCCTGAGCCTGAAGCCCCCACAAACGCCACGATTTCACCCGGTGCAATCTGCAGGTCTATGCCCTGCAGCGCGACCGTGCCATCTTGTAGCAAGCCCTGTTCACCCGCAACCACGGCTTGCGTATTTTGACCACCTGCACTGGCATGCGGCGCATAGCGCACATGCACACCCACCAGACGAATCTCGCCACGAACACGGTCTGGCAACGCCACCGCCGTTTGCGTGGCCTGCGGCTCCTGCGGTACGGTCTGCACCATTTCCAGCCCGCGCTCCAGTGCGGCAATGCCCCGGGTAATGGGGTTGACCACATCGGCCAGGCGGCGGATCGGCGCCACCAGCATCATCATGCCCGCAACAAAAGCCGCAAACGCACCCACGGTCACGGCGCGCGCATCGCCATGCAAGGTCTGCGCCTGCCACAAGGCAATCGACAACACACCCGCCAGTGCAATGGCCGCCACCGACTGGGTCAGCGGCGTCATGGCGGAATAGGCCACGGTGGATTTGAGCGCCAGCGTGCGCAGGCGTTTGCTCAGGCCCTCGAAGCGTTGCTGCTGCTGCGCCTGTGCACCGTGCAGCCGTACCACGCGGTGTGCCAGCACATTTTCTTCGACCACGTAGGCCAGCTCATCGGTGGCCTGTTGCGACTGCTTGGTCAGGCTGTACAGCCGCTTGGACAGTTTGCGCATCACCCACGACATGGCAGGCGCCAGCACCAGCACCAGCAGGGTCAGCCGCCAGTTCAGGTACAACAAATACAGCAGCAGCGCCACCACGGTAAAAGCATCGCGCCACAAACCCATGAGCGCCTGCACCAGCAGCATGGACCCCGTCTGCACCTCGTACACCACCGTGTTTGACAGGCTGCTGGCCGATTGGCGGGCAAACAAGCCCAGATCGGCATCGAGCAGGCGGGCAAACATTTCACCGCGCAGCTTCAGCATGCCGTCGTTGGCAATACGCGCCAGAATGTATTGCGCCACGAAATTGGAAATGCCACGCAGGAAAAACACAAACAGGATCACTGCAGGCACGCTCCACAGTGGCAGCGATGCCTCGGTAAAGCCCTGGTCCAGCAAGGGCTTGAGCAGCGCCGGGGCCGATGCTTCGCTCAAGGCACCAATCAGCGTGGCCAGCACGGCATAGAACCACAGCGAAGGCGCCGCGCCGAAATACGCCGTTGCCCGGCGCAAGCGCGCCCACACGCTGGCGGGTGCTGCAGCGGCTTCTGAGGAAGTGTTTGATGAGGGAAGGGAGGAAGACGGATCAGGCATCAGGTATGCACCACGGTGCAGCCAGGCAAACGCAACATTTTAGGATCACATGCCGGCTGGCGTTTGCAACCAGTCGGCCTGCATGCTCATGCTATTGCTTGTTTCAACGCGGCGTTTGTACCGTCCACTGGCTTTGCAGGCGGTCGGCCACGCCAGCACCTACCGAGGTGCCAAACTGCTTGAACAGGCGCTCGGCAAAGTTGTCGCGCCGCGTGTAGTCAACAATTTTTTCCTGCTTGATGACATCGCGCGTCACCGACCCCAGCGAACCCAACTGGTCGGCCAGCCCCATGTCCACGGCCTGCTGGCCCGTCCAGATCAGGCCGCTGAACATCTCGGGGGTTTCTTTCAGGCGCTCGCCCCGGTTCTTGCGCACCACGTCGATGAATTGCTGGTGGATCTGGTTGAGCATGGTTTGCACATGCGCCTGTTGTTCAGGATCGGCCGGGCTGAAAGGGTCCAGCAAGCCCTTGTTCTCACCGGCGGTGAGCAGGCGGCGTTCCACACCGAGTTTTTCCATGGTGCCGGTAAAGCCAAAGCCGTCCATGCGCACGCCAATGCTTCCGACCAGGCTGGCCTTATCGACAAAAATCTTGTCGGCTGCCACGGCGATGTAATACGCACCCGACGCACAAGTGTCGCCCACCACTGCGTACAAAGGTTTGTTATGCAGCTTTTTAAGCCGCACAAGCTCATCGGCAATGATGCCCGACTGCACGGGACTGCCGCCCGGCGAATTGACGAGCAGCACCACGGCCTGGGCATTGCTGCTTTCAAACGCGGCTTTGGCATTTTTGACGATGTCTTTGGCATTGGCATCAAAGCCGTCGGCGATCATGCCCTGCACTTCGACCACCGCGGTGTGCGGTTCCAGCACGCCCGGTGTTTTTACCTCTGTCGCAGAAGGGCGCTGCATCAACGCCCAAACCAGCAGCAGGGCGTAGGCCAGCCACGCCAGACGGAAGCCGATTTTCCAGCGTCGCGCCGTGCGTTGCTCGCGTAGGGAGGCAAAGGCAAGTTGCTCAAGTACGCTGCGCTCCCATGAGGAATCAGACTTGTGCTGCCCGGGCAGGGGCGGAGGGTTGGAGGGGATGTTCATGGGGTGGTTTTTCGTTGGAGACTGTGTGTTGGTGCGCGGAAAGGCAGCCACGTTCAAAGACGTGCCGACTGCCCCATATCGCGCAGGTGAAAATCAAAACGCCCGGCCTCGTTACGCACCATGTGCAGGTTTTGCTGCTGCGGCAAATCCATGTGTGCCGCCGCCACCGTGGCGCAAATGGGCAACTCGCGCCCGGTTCGCTCTACCAGCACGGCCAGTTGCACGCTGGCGGGGCGGCCAAAATCGTAGATCTCGTTCAAGGCCGCGCGGATGGTGCGCCCGGTGTGCAGCACATCATCCAGCAGCAGGATGTGGGCACCGTCCACCGCAAAAGGCAGGCGCGTTTCCACGGTACGGCTCAGGCCACGCCGGGCAAAATCGTCGCGGTGCATGGCGGTGGAAATCACGCCGATGGCAGCCAGGTTCCAGTCCTGCTGCAGGCGCTCGGCCATCCACGCACCGCCCGAGGTAATGCCCACCACCTGCCAATGCGGTTGCCGCAGCGGCTGCAGCAATTGGCAGAGCCGCTGGTACAGGGCTTCGGCCTCGGGCAAGGCATCCACGGCAAGATGGGGTTGGGAATCAGGTGGACGGGTTTCGCTCATGGTGCTGCTGCAGGAA
>JAUNUE010000088.1:0-1421 GCA_030538335.1 Allobrachymonas sp.
TGGGCGAGTTGCCCAAAACCGAAGTGCGGCGCATTGCGGCGGAGATTGGCCTGCCCAATGCCAAGAAAAAAGATTCCACCGGCATCTGTTTCATCGGCGAGCGGCCTTTTCGCGAGTTTCTCAACCGCTATCTGCACAACCAGCCTGGTCCGATCAAGGATGAGCGTGGGCGCACCATTGGCGAACATGTGGGTTTGAGCTTTTACACGCTGGGCCAGCGCCAGGGCCTGGGCATAGGGGGCATCAAGGGAAAAGGCGCGCAGCGAGGCGGTGGCGACCATGCACCGTGGTTTGTGGCGCGCAAGGACATGGCCCACAACACTTTGTATGCGGTGCAGGGCCACGACCACCCCTGGCTGCTGTCGCACACGCTGGTGTTTGACGATGCAGCATGGGCAGCGGGCCATGCGCCTGCGCCGGGCCACTACGCGGCCAAAACCCGCTACCGCCAGCAGGATGCGATCTGTACGCTGGCCGCAGATGAAGCAAGCGACATATTCCGCCTGGAGTTCTCTGAAGCGCAATGGGCCGTTACCCCCGGCCAAAGCGCGGTGCTGTACGACGGTGACGTGTGTCTGGGCGGCGGGGTGATTGCGCAAGGCAGCTAGCGTCGCTTGGCAAGAGCCATGCGTTGCACGGCAGGCATAATTACAGATTCACTGCCTTATCTACCCTACTCCAAAATCCATGTCCAGCATCCTGCAATCCCTGCCCACTGGGCAAAAAGTCGGCATCGCCTTTTCCGGCGGCCTTGATACCTCTGCCGCCCTGTTGTGGATGCGCCAGAAAGGCGCCGTTCCCTATGCGTACACCGCCAACCTGGGGCAGCCTGATGAAGTCGACTACGACGCGATTCCGCGCAAGGCGATGGAATATGGCGCTGAAAATGCACGGCTGGTAGACTGCCGCACCCAACTGGCGCAAGAAGGCATTGCCGCGCTGCAATGCGGTGCTTTCCACATCCGCACCGGGGGCGCAACGTACTTCAACACCACGCCGCTGGGCCGCGCCGTGACTGGCACCATGCTGGTGGCGGCCATGCAGCAAGACGACGTGCACATCTGGGGCGATGGCAGCACCTTCAAGGGCAACGACATCGAGCGCTTTTACCGCTACGGCCTGCTCACCAACCCGCAGTTGCGCATCTACAAGCCCTGGCTGGATCAGCAGTTCATCGACGAGCTGGGCGGCCGCGCCGAGATGAGCGCCTTCATGACTGCGCACGGCCACGGCTACAAGATGAGCGCCGAGAAGGCCTACAGCACCGACTCGAACATGCTGGGCGCGACGCACGAGGCCAAGGATCTGGAAGAACTCGACAGCGGCATCCGTATCGTCAACCCGATCATGGGCGTGGCGTTCTGGAAACCCGAGGTGGACGTGAAGCACGAAGAGGTCCGCGTGCGCTTCGAAGAAGGCGT
>JAUNUE010000088.1:1431-7459 GCA_030538335.1 Allobrachymonas sp.
GCCGGTGGCGCTTAACGGCAAGGCGTTTGCCGACCCGGTTGCGCTGTTTCTGGAGGCCAACGCCCTCGGTGGCCGCCACGGCCTGGGCATGTGCGACCAGATCGAAAACCGTATCATCGAAGCCAAAAGCCGCGGCATTTACGAAGCCCCTGGCATGGCGCTGCTGCACATCGCTTACGAGCGACTCGTCACTGGTATCCACAACGAAGACACGATTGAGCAATACCGCATCAATGGCTTGAAGCTTGGCCGCCTGCTCTACCAGGGCCGCTGGTTTGACCCGCAGGCACTGATGCTGCGCGAAACCGCGCAACGCTGGGTGGCCAGCGCCATCACCGGCGAAGTTACGCTGGAACTGCGCCGGGGCAACGACTACAGCATCCTCAACACCGAATCGCCCAACCTGACCTACGCGCCCGAGCGCCTGAGCATGGAGAAGGTGGAAAACGCGCCGTTCGACCCCATCGACCGCATCGGGCAACTGACCATGCGCAACCTCGACATCATCGACACGCGCGGCAAGCTGGGCATCTACGCCGACAGCGGCCTGGTGCGGCTGGGGGATAGCGCGGGCATGCTGCGTTTGCAAGGCGATAAGAAAGACGGTAACTGATCGCGCATTCGCCTGATAAAAGGAACTTGTCTTATGGAGTGCCTGTCCCACGGATGGAAGCAGATGGGTTCCATTTCGCTATGGCGCTATGCAGAAAACACCAGCAATTATCCTGGATGGAACATAAGTGCAGATAGCACGGGCGCGGACTCCTTGATCGAATTGCTCCATTGCCTGAAAAGCGACGGTACAGGAGCCACAAGGACTGTGTTGCTCACTCCTCCCGATTCCAGTCTTCTTGCAATACCGAATAACAAAGGCGGCAAGGCGAAGTACATTGCCGCAGAAAAATTGCGCTTGCTCGTGAGCGACAACACTTCTACTTGGTATTTTCCCTCTGAAGCAAGTCTGGTTCCACTCACTTTTGGCAGTGACTGGTTTGATGCGCTTGAGCAAGGTCTGGCTCGTATTAAACCCCACCAAGGAGACTACTCCATAGGAAGCAGCAGCGAAGATCAGCTTCAATTGTGGTTCTGGTGACTGCTGTTCTTCTTCATTGCAACTCCCAAAGATTCAGATAACAAAAAACGGCTGCCGAAGCAGCCGTTTTTTGTTGCCTCAAGAGAAAATTTCCATCAGGAAACTCCGCTGCATGGGCAAGGTTGAGATTAATCGCGTTTGTCGTTAGACACACGATCCAGCCAGCGTGCCATCAAACGGCCCGCAGGCTCGCGGCCACCCAGGCCAAAGGCCAGCGCAACCACCACAGCAACCGATCCCAGCGTGAGACCAAAAGCCAGGTTGACGATATCGTCGGCAATGCCCATGGCACGCAGGCCCATGGCAATGACCAGCCCCAGAATGGCAAAGCGCGCCAGCCGCGACAGACCCAGGCTGTGTTCGCCTGCGGTGCGCTTGATGGCATCGGCCACCACATTCGCCAGCAAAAAGCCAATCACCAAGATAGCACCGCCCAGCAGCACGTCACCGGCAAAGGCAATGAAGGTGGTAATGATGTCGGAAAAGCGCGAAAAGCCCAACTGGTTGCCTGCTTCAACCGCGGCAAACAGCATGGCAAACAGCAGCAAGGCGCGGCCGACCAGGTTCGATGCGGTTTGCTGCCCCAGCACATGGGCAATGCCCAGTTTGGCAGGCAAAGCGTCAAAACCTGAGGACGCCAGCAAGCTGGTGACCAGGCGAATCACGAAATTCGCGACCATCCACGTCACCACGAGAATCAGCACTGCCGCCACAATGTGCGGCACCGATTGCATCAGCATGCCGAGCATTTGCGTGGCGGGGCGTGAAATGGCCTCGATCTTGAGGGCATCGAGCGCAGCGATCAGCGAAGGAATGAACACCGCCAAAAACACCAGCCAACCGGCCAGCGACGAAAATTGCACGTCTTTGCCAAAACCTGCGCGCTGCCCAAAGCCATCCACATTGGCGGTGCGCAGCAGGTTGCCCACCAGGTTGCGCAAAATGGTTGCCACAATCCAGCCGATGCCACCAATGATGACCGCGGCCAGGATGTTGGGCAGCATGTCGAGCCCCTTGGCCATCATCTGGCGCAGCGGCTCCAGCAGACCATCCATCTGCAGGGCGGCCAGAATGGCCGGCAGGAACAGCAAAATCACCAGCCAGAACAGCGCACTGGTCAGGCTGCCGCTGATCGGCGCCATGCCCGCATGGGCAGACAGGCGCTCATCCAGCGTGGTTTTGTCGAGCGCTTTGCTGACCAACGTGCGTACCAGCGAGGCCACCAGCCAGGCAGCAGCCGCAAGCAGCAGCGCGACGACGAGGCGCGGAATATAGTCGAGCACGCGCGTGGTCAGCACGCTGAATGGCCCCGACACCGAGGCCAGGTTGAGCACATTGAACACGGCCGACAGGGTCAGCAGCAGCACCAGCCAGAACAGAATGAGGGCAATGCCGCCTTCGATGTCGACCGCGGGCTGGCCTGTCATTTCGCCAAAACGCGGGTTCAGCCGCAGGGCAGACAGCCCTTTGCGCGCGGCAGCACGCACAGCCACAGCCACCAGCCAGCCCACAACAAAAATGGCCAAAGCGCCCAACAACTGCGGGATGTTGCCCCCCAGGCTGGCCTGCAATGACTCACTCAGGGTATTCAGGTTCATGTCGATTCCTCCTGTAAACGTGCCTGTGGACCATCAACAACTGCGTCAAATAGCGCATCTCGCTGCGCACCAGCCAACCACTTCCCGCCTGTTTGTGGCGCTTCTTGCATGACAAAAGCGCCGCTGATCCGATCCACAAGGCCTCATGTGTCAGAAATGAGGAAAACTGCCGTTGGCTTGTGCTTGCGGTGTTGTACCACACAACCGCGGCAGTTACTTTGCTTGACGAATCCCGAAAGTATTGCGGCGTAAAAAAACCTGCCAAAAAAGTGGCAGGTTTTTTATGCAACGGCGTGCGTTTACTGGGTAACGGGTGCCGCTTCAATAACCTCGACCGAGCGCAGGATGCCACCGCCCTCTACGCTGCCCTGTTGGTTGCCAGAGCGGATGCGGGCCACGCAGGCCTCTTTGTCGGCGGCAGGCAGCGGGTCGCAACGCATCAGGGCATTGCGCATGAGCTGCTCGGCATTTTGCTGGCTCAACTGCCCTGCACGTGCAGCCGCTGCTTCATGGGACTGGGCCGTGCGATAACCTTTGCGCGCACCGCTCGGGCTGGGGGCAGAGGGGGTCTGGGCAAATGCAGTGGCTGCGGCCAAGGCTGCAATGGCAATGGTCGACTGGAGTGCGAAACGTGTCTTCATGGGATGCTCCTTCTTGGTTTGAAAATGGGGAACAACCGCACGCCTTGAAAGTGCGCCATTTCCGGCACTGTGGCGTACGCCGTTGGCACGGCTCCATGCACAGGCATGGTGCGAGCGCTGACCCATTATGCAAGCAAGCACCGGGCAGAATTGTTGCAAGTTGGCCCGGATTGCATCAGCGTGCAACAGAAGGGGCGCTACCCTTTTCTTGCAACAAACGCGGCAATACGGCATAGGCATTGGCTGTGGTGGCCTCCCGCACCACGTCCACCGGCACACCGCGCAAGGCCGCCAAGGCATGGCCGATGCGCGGCAACTCCACCGGGCTGTTGCAGGCTTGCGGCTTGCCTTTGCGCCGCTCTTCTGCCGTTACGTACAGCCAGTCGGGCGCAATATCGGGCGCATCGGTTTCGAGCACGATGGCTTCCAGCGGCAGCGTGCGCGCCAGTTCCTGCAAACGCGTGGCGCGGTCAAACGTCATGGCGCCGCCAAACCCCAGCTTCAGCCCCAGGTCAACGGCTTGCTGCGCCTGCTGCAGGCTGCCGACAAAGGCGTGGGCAATGCCGCCTGGCGGCGGTGTCTGGCGCAGGTGCTTGAACACCGCATCAACCGAACGGCGCACATGCAGAATCACGGGCAGGCCAAAGCGCCGTGCCAGCCGCAATTGGGCAGAAAAATAATAGGCCTGCACCTCGCGCATGGCGGGTGTGCAGAGATGCGGCTCAAAAAAATCCAGGCCAATTTCCCCCATCGCCACCAGATGCGGGTCGTGCTGGCGCAGCACCAGCTCCTGCTCCAGCGCAGCCAGAGTGGCATCGGCATCTGCGGGCAAATACATGGGATGGATGCCCAGCGCATACGCATCGCCCCAGGCATGGGCCAGCTCGCGCACGGCGGTGAAATTGACCGGCCCGATGGCAGGAATCACCAGCCGCTCCACACCCGCATCACGCGCTGCCTGCCGCACCGCATGGGCGTCGGAAAAACGGCTGTCGTCCATATGGACATGGGTGTCAATCCAGCCTGCCATACGGATTACGGCTGGGTTGCGTCGTCTACCGGCCAGATTCTGCGCACGGTGCTTTCTTGCGCGCGGCGTGCTTGGGCTGCATCGGGGCATTTGCCATCGCCCATGCCGGTAAAGCCGCCGCTGGGCGCGCACAGGTATTCGCCTTGGGCATCGAACAGTTCGTTGAAACGGTCGCAGCACCCGGCAAGCGTTTCATACACAGTTTGGCCTTGGTAGTTCCAGGCGTGTACGGCAACTACGGGTGGTGTCTTGTGCGCTGCATACGACGCAATGCGGGTTTGCAGCCAGGTGGGCACAGGCTCGCTGGTTGCGACTTTGCCCGGTGTGGTGCATGCCGACAAGAACAGCGAGGCTGAAACGACCACAGTTGCTGAAAAACGGCGGTACAAAAATGCCATGGCTTGCTCCTTGTGCACCACTTCGTCAAGCGGCAACGACCGGCTCAAATGGCTCGGCGCGCAGCACGCCCTGCCCCATATACAAACGCCGCCCGCAACGCGCAGCCAGTTGTTCATCGTGCGTGACCACCACAAACGCCGTGCCGCGCTGTTGGGCCAGGTCCAGCATCAGGTCAAACACCCGGCTGGCGGTCGCGCGATCCAGGTTGCCGGTAGGCTCGTCGGCCAACACGCAATCAGGTTGGGTGACGAGTGCGCGGGCTATGGCCACACGCTGGCGCTCGCCGCCCGAAAGCTCGGATGGGCGGTGCTCAGCGCGCGGCGCAAGCCCGACCTGCGCCAGCATCTGCAAGGCCACTTCGTGCGCCTGTGGGCGCGGCATGCGACGTATCCACAGGGGCATGGCTACGTTTTCAGCCGCAGTAAATTCGGGCAGCAGGTGGTGAAACTGGTACACAAACCCCAGATGGCGGTTGCGCATGTCGCCTTGCTCGGCCAGGCTCAGGGCAGAAAAATCTTGCCCCAATATGCGCACGCTGCCGCTGGTGGGGGCGTCCAGCCCGCCCAGCATGTGCAGCAAGGTGCTTTTGCCCGAGCCCGAAGCACCAACAATCGCCACCGTTTCGCCCGGAAACACTTCCAGATCCACACCCTTGAGCACGGTCAGGTCGATGGCCTCGCCTTCGTGAAAACGCTTGGTCAGGCCTTGCGCCTGCAATACGGGCGCAGCGGTTGTTGCGGCAGTCATCGCTTCACTCATAACGCAAGGCCTCCGCCGGATTCACGCGGCTGGCGCGCCAGCTCGGGTACAGGGTGGACAGAAAGGCCAGCAGCAACGACACCAGCACCACCGGCACGATGTTGGCGGCCTGCGGGTCGCTGGGCATGCGGCTGATGAGGTAGATGTCGGGTGGCAGCAAGCGCGCGCCCAACAGGTTTTCGATAAAGCCCACAATCGGGTCGATATTGAACGCCGTGAGCAGGCCAATGACCAGCCCGGCCAATGTGCCCACCACACCCACCACAGCGCCCTGCACCACAAAAATGCGCATGATGCTGCGCGGTGCGGCCCCCAGCGTGCGCAAAATGGCAATGTCGGCGCGTTTGTCCTGCACGCTCATCACCAGCGTGACCAGCAGGTTGAACGCCGCCACCAAACTGATGAGTGTGAGGATGATCGACATCATGCGCTTCTCGACCTTGACTGCGGCAAACCAGGTGCGGTTCTGCTGCCCCCAATCAACGAAATGGAGGTTGCCGGGCATGGA
>JAUNUE010000089.1:0-4804 GCA_030538335.1 Allobrachymonas sp.
AACAAGATGGCGCCGGCCTTGCGCAAAGTCTACGACCAGATGGCCGAGCCGCGCTATGTGATCTCGATGGGGTCGTGCGCCAACGGCGGCGGCTACTACCATTACAGCTATTCGGTGGTGCGCGGTTGCGACCGCGTGGTGCCGGTCGATGTGTATGTGCCCGGCTGCCCGCCCACGGCTGAGGCCCTGTTGTACGGGCTGCTGCAGTTGCAGCGCAAGATTCGCCGTACCACTACCATTGCGCGCGCCTGAAGCGCCAGATGCCAGCCATGACTGCTTACGCCATTGATCCGCACGCTTTGCAAGACCGCATCCAGAAGGTGCTGGGAGCCAAGGCGCGCAGCGTGGATGTGGCGCTGGGCGAAGTGACGGCTGTGGTGGGTGCTGATGATTACCTGGCTGCCGCTGCGGCCTTGCGCGACGCGCCCGGGGCGCAGTTCAACCAGTTGATGGATTTGTGCGGCGTCGACTATTCGCAGTACCAAGACCGTGTCTGGCAAGGCCCGCGTTTCTGCGTGGTGCTGCACCTGCTGTCGACCACCTTGAACCAGCGCCTGCGCCTGAAGGTGTTTGCGCCTGACGACGACGCGCCGCGCCTGCCTTCGGTCAACGATCTCTGGAACGCGGCCAACTGGTTCGAGCGCGAGGCGTTTGACCTGTACGGCATCGTCTTCGACGGCCACCCCGACCTGCGCCGCATTCTCACCGACTATGGCTTTGTCGGTCATCCGTTCCGCAAGGATTTTCCGCTGTCGGGCCACGTCGAGATGCAATACGACGCTGCGCAGCGGCGCGTGGTCTATGTGCCCGTGAGCATCGAGCCGCGCGAGATCACGCCACGCATCGTGCGTGAACCGGGTTATGGGAGGGCGGGCTGATTGCCCCGGCAAGTGCATGGCAGAAATCAAGAACTACACCATCAACTTCGGCCCGCAGCACCCGGCCGCGCACGGCGTGCTGCGCCTCATCCTGGAGTTGGATGGCGAAGTGGTGCAACACGCCGATCCGCACGTGGGCCTGCTGCACCGCGCCACCGAAAAACTGGCCGAGAGCAAAACCTACCTCCAGACGCTGCCCTACATGGACCGGCTGGATTACGTGTCGATGATGTGCAACGAGCACGCCTACTGTCTGGCGGTGGAAAAGCTGCTCGGCGTGGAGGTGCCGCTGCGTGCGCAGTACATCCGCGTGCTGTTTGCCGAAATCACGCGCATCCTGAACCACCTGATGTGGCTCGGCTCGCACGGCAACGACCTGGGCAGCAGCACCATGGTGATTTACACCTTCCGTGAGCGTGAATTCCTCATGGACATGTACGAGGCGGTGTCGGGCGCGCGCATGCACGCCTCCTACTTCCGCCCCGGTGGTGTGTACCGCGACCTGCCCACCACCATGCCGCAGTTTGCGCCCAACAAGTTGCGCACGCAGGCACAGACCGACGAACTCAATGCCAACCGGCAAGGTTCGCTGCTTGACTTCATCGAAGCCTTCGTGCGCGAATTTCCACAGCGCATGGACGAATACGAAACCCTGCTCACCGACAACCGCATCTGGAAGCAGCGCACCGTGGGTATTGGCGTGGTCAGCCCCGAGCGGGCGCTTCACCTCGGCTTTACCGGCCCCATGCTGCGCGGCAGCGGCGTGGCGTGGGACTTGCGCAAACACCAACCTTACGATGCCTACGACCGGGTCGATTTCGACATTCCTGTGGGCACCACGGGCGACACCTACGACCGCTACCTGGTGCGCATGCAGGAAATGCGCGAAGCCAACCGCATCATGGGGCAGTGCGTGGACTGGCTGCGCGCCAACCCCGGCCCCGTCATCACAAGCAACTACAAGGTCGCGCCGCCACCGCGTGCCCTCATGAAGTCGTCCATGGAAGCGCAAATCCACCATTTCAAACTGTTTTCCGAAGGCATGCACGTGCCCGAGGGCGAAGCCTATGCGGCGGTGGAGCATCCCAAGGGCGAATTCGGCATTTACCTGATCAGCGACGGCGCCAACAAACCCTACCGCATGAAAATCCGCCCGCCGGGCTTTGTGCACCTCGCCGCCATGGACGAAATGACGCACGGCCACATGCTGGCCGATGTGGTGGCCGTGCTGGGCACGCTCGATATCGTGTTCGGGGAGGTAGACCGGTGATCAGCCCCGCAACACAAGCCCGCTTCGACCGCGAAGTGGCCAAATACCCGGCCGACAAACGCCAATCGGCTGTGCTTGCCTGTCTGGCCATCGTGCAGCAGGAGCAGGGCCACATCACGCCCGATGCGCAGCAGGCCGTGGCCGACTATTTGGGCATTACCGCCATTGCGGTGCGCGAAGTGGCCACCTTCTACAACATGTTCAACCTGCAGCCCAACGGCAAGTACAAACTCGCCCTGTGCACCAACCTGTCGTGCCAGTTGCAGGGGGCGGGGCAGGCGCTGCAAACGCTGCAAGACAAACTCGGCATCGAAGTGGGCGGCACCACACCCGATGGCCTGTTCACGCTGCAGCAATGCGAGTGCCTGGGCACCTGCGGCGATGCGCCGGTGCTGCTGGTCAACGACCGCACCATGTGCAGCCACATGAGCGACGAGCGCCTGGTGGAACTGGTCGATGGCTTGAAAGCCGCAGACGGAGGCCAGGCATGAGCGCGGCAGACGTACTCGCACGCTTTGCCACCGACGGCATGCAGGTGGGCCTGCATGGCCGCCATATCGCGCCGCAGATGTATGCCGGGCTGGATGGCCGCAACTGGGGCCTGAAAGAATACGAAGCGCGCGAAGGCTATGCCGCGCTGCGCAAGATATTGGGCCAAGACGGCGGCCCCGGCATGACGCAGGAACAGGTGATCGCCGAAGTCAAGGTCTCGGCCTTGCGGGGCCGTGGTGGTGCGGGCTTTCCTACCGGCTTGAAGTGGAGCTTCATGCCGCGCCAGTTCTCGGGGCAGAAATACATCGTCTGCAACTCCGACGAAGGCGAGCCGGGCACCTTCAAGGACCGCGACCTGCTGCTGCACAACCCGCATCTGGTGATCGAGGGCATGCTGATTGCGGCCTACGCCATGGGCGCCACGGCCGGCTACAACTACATCCACGGCGAAATCTTCCAGGTCTACGAGCGCTTTGAAGAGGCGATTGAGCAGGCGCGCGCTGCCGGGTACCTGGGGCAGAACATCATGGGCAGCGCGTTCAGTTGCGACCTGCACGCCTTCCATGGCTTTGGCGCCTACATCTGCGGCGAAGAAACCGCGCTGATCGAATCGCTCGAAGGCAAACGCGGCAACCCGCGCTTCAAACCGCCATTCCCCGCCAGCTATGGCCTGTACGGCAAGCCGAGCAACGTCAACAACACCGAAACGCTGGCCTCGGTGCCATGGATCATCCGCCACGGCGGGCAGGCCTACCTCGACGTGGGCAAGCCCAACAACGGCGGCACCAAGATTTTTTCTGTCTCGGGCGATGTGCAGCGCCCCGGCAACTACGAAGTGCCCATGGGCACGCCGTTTGCCACGTTGCTGGAGCTGGCCGGGGGCATGCGCGAAGGGCGCACCATCAAGGCGGTCATCCCCGGCGGCGTGTCGGCCCCTGTGCTGCCGGGTGCGGCGATGATGGACTGCACGCTCGACTACGAATCGATTGCCAAGGCCGGTTCCATGCTCGGTTCGGGCGCCGTCATCGTCATGGACGATACCCGCTGCATGGTGCAGGCGCTGCGCCGCATCAGCTACTTCTTCATGCACGAATCGTGCGGCCAGTGCACGCCATGCCGCGAAGGCACGGGCTGGCTCTGGCGCGTGGTTGATCGCCTCGAACGCGGGCAGGGCAAGCAGGCCGATCTGGACTTGCTCGATTCGGTGGCGGGCAAAATTCTTGGTCACACCATCTGTGCGCTGGGCGACGCGGCGGCCCTGCCGGTGAAGGGCATGCTGGAACATTTCCGCGATGAATTTGTGCACCACATCGAGCACGGGCGCTGCCTGGTGCCGGTGGTGGATGGCGGGGGGTTGTCATGATCGAACTCAATATCGACGGCAAACCCGTGAAGGTGCCCGAGGGCAGCATGGTGATCCATGCGGCAGAACTGGCGGGCATCTATATTCCGCACTTCTGTTACCACAAGAAATTGTCGATTGCGGCCAATTGCCGCATGTGCCTGGTAGACGTGGAGAAGCAGGCCGACCCGGTGCCCGCCTGCGCCACCCCGGCCGTGGCCGGCATGGTGGTGCGCACCCAGAGCGTCAAGACCGTCGAGGCACAAAAGGGCGTGATGGAGTTTTTGCTCATCAACCACCCGCTCGATTGCCCCGTGTGCGACCAGGGCGGCGAATGTCTGCTGCAGGATCTGGCCATGGGCTATGGCTACAGCGGCTCGCGCTACGAATTCGAGAAGCGCGTGTTCCCGCACAACGACGTCGGCCCGCTGATTTCCACCAAGGAAATGAACCGCTGCATCCACTGCACGCGCTGCATCCGTTTCGGCCAGGAGATTGGTGGCGAGATGGAGCTGGGCATGTCGCAGCGCGGCGAGCACAGCGAAATCGTGGCCTTCGTCAATGCCACGGTCGACTCCGAACTTTCGGGCAACATGATCGACATCTGCCCCGTGGGCGCGCTCACCAGCAAGCCGTTTCGCTTTGCGGCGCGCACCTGGGAGCTGTCGCGGCGCAAGAGCATCAGCCCGCACGATTCGACAGGTGCCAACCTGATCGTGCAGGTCAAAGACCACCGCGTGCTGCGCGTGGTGCCGTTCGAAAACGAGGCCGTCAACGAATGCTGGATTGCCGACCGCGACCGCTTCAGCTACGAGGCGCTCA
>JAUNUE010000089.1:4814-7436 GCA_030538335.1 Allobrachymonas sp.
TCAGCAGCCCTGATCGTCTTACCGCGCCCATGATCAAGCAGGACGGGCGCTGGCTCACGGTCGATTGGCAAACGGCACTCGAATACGCCGCCAGCGGCTTGCGCGACATTGCCGACAAGCAGGGCAGCCACACGGTGGGCCTGCTCGCCAGCCCGCACAGCACGGTGGAAGAACTCTGGCTGGCGACGCAACTCACACAGGCGCTGGGCAGCAACAACATTGACCACCGCTTGCGCTGTGCTGAATTCACGTCTACCCCAGGCAAGGTGCGCTGGCTGGGCATGCCGATTGCCGACTTGTCCGTGCTTGATCGCGCGCTGGTCATTGGCAGCAACCTGCGCAAAGACCATCCGCTGTTTGCCCAGCGCATCCGCCAGGCTGTGCGGCTGGGCGCGCAGGTCAGCGCTTTGGTCGAAACACAACCCGATTGGGCGATGCCGTTGCACGCCGTGCTGCAGGCCGATGCGCTCGACTGGACACAGGCACTGGCATCGGTGGCCGCGGCGGTTGCCGCTGAAAAGGGCGTGGAGCCGCCTACGGGTGCAGACAAGAATGGGGCCGATGCGGCTGCTACTGCCATCGCCCGCTCGCTGCTCAGCGGTTCGGCCAAGGCCGTGCTGCTGGGCAATGCCGCGGCGCACCACGCGCAGGCCAGCAGCCTGCTGGCGCTGGCGCAATGGATTGCCGAACAAACAGGTGCGCGCCTGGGCTACCTGACCGAAGCCGCCAATACCGTAGGCGCCCAATGCGTGGGCGCGCAACCGCAGAAAGACGGCCTGAACGCAGCGCAGATGGTGCAGGGCGCATTGAAAGCCGCGGTGCTGCTCAACGTAGAACCGCAGTGGGATTGCGCCGCAGGCGACGCCGCGTTGCAGGGCCTGCAATCGGCGCACACCGTGATCACGCTCAGCCCCTTCAAGACCAACCTCGACATCAGCGATGTGCTGCTGCCGATCAGCCCGTTCACCGAAACCTCGGGCAGCTTTGTCAATGCCGAAGGGCGGCTGCAAAGCTTCCACGCCGTGGTGCGGCCGCTCGGCGAAACGCGCCCGGCCTGGAAGGTGCTGTGCGCCTTGGCGCGCATGCTCGGCGCCGAAGATCTTGATTTCGACAACTCGCAGCAGGTGCTGGCCCGCGCGCTGCCCGGCGTGCTGGCCGATGGCCTGGTCAACGGTGGCAGGCTCGACAACCACACCGATGCGCCCGTGGTGGTGCAACGCGCCAGTGTGGCGCCTGTTACCGCCAGCATCTACCAACTGGATGCGCTGGTGCGCCGTTCTCCGGCACTGCAGGCCACCCACGATGGCAAAAGCGCACCGCGCCGCATGCCGCTGCCATCTGTACCTATACCTGCACCTGCAAGCCACGAAGGGAGCCAGCCATGAGGGATTGGCTCTACGCCTTTGGCCGCGACGGCTGCACCTACTTCGGCCTGGACTGGTGCTTTGCCGACTGGTGGCAAACGGGGTTGTGGCCTGTGGTGTGGATTTTGCTCGGCATTGGCCTGCTGCTGGCGGTGCTGCTGTTTGCAGTGGCCTACCTCATGTTCTGGGAGCGGCGGCTGATCGCCTTCATCCAGGTGCGGCTCGGCCCCAACCGGCTCGGCCCGCAGGGGTTTTTGCAACCCATTGCCGACATCGTCAAGTTGTTGCTCAAGGAATTGATCCGCCCGGATCGCGCCGACAAGTTCCTGTATTACCTCGGCCCCATCATGACCATCACCCCGGCCATGGCGGTGTGGGCGGTGGTGCCGTTCGGGCCTGACGTGGTGCTGGCCAACATCAACGCCGGTTTGCTCTACGTGTTTGCCATCGCTTCGCTGGAAGTGTATGGCGCCATCATGGCGGGCTGGGCGTCCAACTCCAAATACCCCATCCTCGGCGCGATGCGCGCGTCGGCGCAGATGCTGTCGTACGAAATCGCCATGGGTATCTGCATTCTGGTGGTGCTCATGGTCACGGGCAGCCTGAACCTCAGCGCCATCGTGCAGGCGCAGTCCACCGGCTGGTTTGCTGATCGCGGCATCAACTTCCTGTCGTGGAACTGGCTGCCGCTGCTGCCCATCTTTGTGGTGTATTCGATTTCAGCCGTGGCCGAAACGCACCGCCACCCGTTTGACGTGGTGGAGGGCGAGGCCGAGATCGTGGCCGGCCACATGGTGGAATATTCCGGCATGGGTTTTGCCCTGTTCTTCCTCGCCGAATACGCCAATATGGTGCTGTTCTCGGTCATGGCGAGCGTGCTGTTCCTGGGTGGCTGGCAAGCGCCGCTGGGCTTTGAGCACCTCACCTTTTTGCCCACGTGGCTGACCTCGCTCATGAACCTGGGCTGGATCTGGATCGGCTTGAAGGTGTTCTTCCTGTTCAGCATGTTCGTGTGGATACGCGGCACCTTCCCGCGCTTCCGCTATGACCAGATCATGCGCCTGGGCTGGAAAATCTTCATCCCCGTCACGCTGGTGTGGCTGGTGCTGGTTGGCATCGTGATGCAAACGCCATGGAGCCCCTGGAAATGAGCAAGACCAGCACGCCCAAGGTAACGGCTCCTGTGCAGGCGCAGCAGGTCACGGCGTTTTCGCTGCGCGACTTTGTGCGCAGCTTTGCGCTGTGGGAGCTGCTCAAG
>JAUNUE010000090.1:0-6512 GCA_030538335.1 Allobrachymonas sp.
CCACCAAGTGCGCAGACATCACCATGCGGTTGAAAGGATCGCGGATACGCGTTCCGGGGGAAATACGCAGCCTCTTGCCATCCAGCCGCACCTCCTGAGCGCTGATAAAACGCATGCGCCCCTTGTCAGCGTTTGAGGGGAAGTTTCGGGGTGTAACTAATGGGCGAGGTACAGACGTACTGCCAAACGGCTCTGCTTGCTCGGCCCATACAAGGGCAGGCAGCATCAGCCATGTCAACAATGCTGTAATTGCGAGCCGGCAAACAGGAAACGATCGAGGCAAACAACGATGCTGCATAGCGTAAATTCAAAGAGTCATAAAAATGGTTTCCACCGCGAACTTCGTCCCGGTACAAACCCCGAAATTTTCGATAGCCTTATTGAGCCAAGGCAATCTTAACCAAGAGTCTATATTGTGCAGTCACAAGATGCCAAGCCCTTAGTCTACACAGTAGTTATAAACAAAACCAGCGGCTTGGTATACAGGATAGCAATGCCTCCATTGCTTGAGCTTGATGAAGGGCACCCTATCCCATGTACTTTACTGATATATGTTAAGAGGCCCAAGTATTACATACGAAAGTTACAAGCAACATGCGTCGGAATCACTGCGCGGTTCCGATCTACGAATCTGACTTGCGGGTTGCTGCTGGAGTTGCGGCCCCAGCAGTTCGCGCCCGCCGGGCAGCCAGGCAGAGGCGGTTTGGTCATCGACTACAGCCAGGTCCAGCGTGTTGGCAATGTCGACCAATTCGCTAAACGCCCTGGATGCCTGGATGGCGCTGGTGTTAAAGCCCAGTGCCCAAACGTGCTCGAGCGTGTCGCCCCGGGGCGGGCCTTCCAGCCAGGGGCTGAATTCGGGGTTGTTGGGGTCTACCGGGTAGCGC
Source organism: Allobrachymonas sp. (assembly GCA_030538335.1). Lineage (GTDB taxonomy): Bacteria > Pseudomonadota > Gammaproteobacteria > Burkholderiales > Burkholderiaceae_C > Brachymonas. The sequence continues at coordinate 888 of JAUNUE010000090.1, forward strand.
AGGCGCAGGTAGTAGCCCACTTCGCCAAAGGTTGAGTTGGGCTCGGTTCGGCGGGGCCGTTGGTTCAAGCGCTCCCACTCGGCATAGACACCATCAATGGTGTCTATATGCGCAGGCATAGGCATGATGTGCAAGACGTAGGACATGGGGATGGGGTGTATCGTTCAATGATAATAAGTATCCACCCCATGAGATGTCATGACTATTTCACCCCAAAGTGTTTCAGTAATCGCTCAATAAACTCTGACACAAATGGATAAGCACTATTAATAAAATCTTGTTTGGAAATACTCCGCATTGCCTTAATGCGCGTTCTATCTTCGTAGAATTTCGTATTTATGTAATCCAGAACTTTTTCACATTCCTGCTTCAGCTTTTCCGGATAATGCAGGCCTACTGCTGAAAGCCAATGCATGGATATTACTTCAAAACGATACGAAATATAAAAGGCATTGTATATTCCATGCTGCAAATAATAGTCCGCCATCATCTTGCTGTCTCCAATGGCATCCAAGCTGGGTAGCACCACATTTGTCAGGTATTTGCGGGCACGAGCCATTACCTTGTCTCTAAGGTCTGCCTGGTTGGCAAACATCAGCCATTCCCCATAAGAAATACAAGCCGGTGCATCTGCAGCAGACCCTGTAAAGTTCCTGAATTGGGTGGGACGCTTTAGGGAATCACTTTGATCCTGCGGGATATGCTGGTAATCAGGGTCTTCATCCTTGAAAAAATCCCGATCGACCACAGCCAAATACTGGCTTACATCTATTCTAATTCCTGCATTGACAACAGATTTTCTCCATTCCTCGGTCGTAGGTTGTCCTTCATAGCTTTGCGGAAAACACGCATCCACTACCTCCCGAATCGATTCCGGAAGCGGTGGAAAAATCATGCCGATAATGCGCAGCCCCCTCCATAAAACGAATGCTCATCTGCCATCCAGGGCGAAACCAATTGTCTAGCACCATACCAGCTGCGAACGTAATTAGTGTCCCCATCAAATTGGTATCCATGCGCTGTGATCAAAGGTTCTAGCTCACGATTGACTTTTTCTTGCAGTTTCAACACCTGCACGCGTGTGTACAGAACCCGGCCATGGGGTCGCATGTCTTCGGGTTCGCCCAATTCATCAATGACTTCCAATTGCTGCTGCTGGAGTTGCGGCCCCAGCAGCTCCCGCCCGCCGGGCAGCCAGGCGGAGGCGGTTTGGTCATCGACTACAGCCAGGTCCAGCGTGTTGGCAATGTCGACCAATTCGCTAAACGCCCTGGATGCCTGGATGGCGCTGGTGTTAAAGCCCAGTGCCCAAACGTGCTCGAGCGTGTCGCCCCGGGGCGGGCCTTCCAGCCAGGGGCTGAATTCGGGGTTGTTGGGGTCTACCGGGTAGCGCAGGCGCAGGTAGTAGCCCACCTCGCCAAAGGCTGAGATAGGCTCGATGCGGCGGGGCAGTTGGTTCAAGCGCTCCCACTCGGCATATACACCATCCAGGGTGTCGATATACGCTGGCATGGGCATGATGTGAAGAACATAAGACATCCTTGGTTTCCCTGTTTAATTGTGAGGTGTGATGACAAGCTTCATGGTTACAGTTTCACCACCAGTCCCGTCAGTTCCGCCAGCGTAGGTTCTTGCGCAGAACTTTCGGTTGGTGGTAATACAGTCACAGGCGCCTGCAATTGGCTGGTGTCGGCTGCGCCGCTCCAGTTGATGGCGGTTGCATTTTCTGTGGTGGTGTCCGTAACGTGCGCGCAAGTTAGATTAGTAGGGCAGAACCTCCGCAGGAGATTCTGCCGCATGAAGGGGTTACAAGCAACATGCGTCAGAATCGCTGCGCGGTTCTGATCTACGAACCTGACTTACGGGTTTTCTTTTTGAATACGTCGCAGCGTAGCCCATTCGTGCGGCTTATGTGCCAAACTTGCGCCATCCTGCCCTTTGCTTGACCCATGCTCACGACCCGCGCCCAGCCCATTGCTGCCATTGCCACCGCCAGTGGCCGCGGAGCCGTGGGCATTGTGCGGGTGAGCGGGCACAAGCTCGGTGCGTTTGTAGCGCAGTTGCTCGGGCGCAGCCTGCCGCCGCGGCAGGCGGTGTATATGCCGTTTGCGAATGCGCAGGGCCAGCCCATTGACCAGGGGCTGGCGATCTGGTTCCCGGCGCCGCACAGCTATACCGGCGAAGACGTGCTGGAATTGCAGGCACACGGGGGCACGGTGGTGTTGCAACTGCTGCTGGCGCGTTGTTTGCAAGTGGGCGCTGACATCGGCCTGCGGCTGGCCGAACCGGGCGAATTCACGCAACGGGCTTTTCTCAACGGCAAGCTCGACTTGGCACAGGCCGAAGCGGTGGCCGACCTGATCGACGCAGGTACTGAGGCCGCAGCGCGCAGCGCCGGGCGCAGCCTGAGTGGCACCTTCAGCCGCGAGGTGCAAACGCTGCGCGATGCGCTGGTGCACTTGCGCATGCTGGTAGAAGCCACGCTTGATTTTCCCGAAGAAGACATAGACTTTTTGCAGCAGGCCGATGCGAAAGGCCAGTTGCAGCGCTTGCATGACCAGTTGCAGCGTTTGCAGTTGCAGACAAAGCAAGGCGCTTTGCTGCGCGATGGCCTGCAGGTGGTGATTGCCGGGCAACCCAACGCGGGCAAAAGCTCGCTGCTCAACGCACTGGCGGGGGCCGAGCTTGCCATCGTCACACCCATTGCGGGCACCACGCGCGACAAGGTGGCGCAAACCATCCAGATCGAAGGCGTGCCGCTGCACGTGGTGGATACCGCCGGTTTGCGCGATGCCGAAAATTCTGCCGTCGATGCGGTGGAACAGATCGGCATTGCCCGCGCCTGGGAGGCCATTGCGCAGGCCGATGCGGTGCTGTTTGTGCATGACCTCACGCGTTTGCCACAACCCGACTATGCTGCGGGTGACGCGGCCATTGCCACCCAACTGCAGCAACAATTGTCCGCGCAAGTGCCTGTGCTGCACTTGGGCAACAAGGCTGACGTGGCGGCAGAAAACCCGGCGCCCGAAGGGTGGCTGGCTATTTCTGCACAAACCGGCGCAGGGCTTGAAGCGGTGCGCCAGCGCCTGTTGCAACTGGCGGGTTGGCACAGCCAGCCTGAAGGTACCTTCATCGCCCGGCAGCGCCATGTGCAGGCCTTGCAGCAAGTGGGCGCTCACCTTGAACTGGCGCAGCAACATCTGACACAAACAAACCCGCCGCTGGACGTGCTGGCCGAAGAACTGCGGCTGGCACAAAACGCCCTCAACAGCATCACGGGCGAGTTCACATCCGACGACTTGTTGGGTGAAATTTTTGGCAGGTTTTGCATTGGCAAGTGAGTGCGAACCATGCAGGTCAACAGGTAGTTTTTGATGATTTTGGGACATGCTGCAATAGCCGCCCTTGCACAGAAAAACTGCCAAACTGCTATAGTCAAGCGCTGATTTTTTGCGCGCACGCCCTGTGCGTTGCAAGCGCCATTTGTTCTGCCCTGTTGTTTTGTCCTGTTTGCAAGGAGGGTGCCATGACCACCAGCACCGCCACCACCACCGATACCGTGTCTGCCGCCCATGTGGCTGACGAAGAACCGATCATCTTTACCGACAGCGCCGCCGCCAAGGTGGCCGAGCTGATCGCCGAAGAAGGCAACCCTGACCTGAAGCTGCGCGTGTTTGTGCAGGGCGGGGGCTGCTCGGGCTTTCAGTACGGTTTTACTTTTGATGAAGTCGCCAATGAGGACGATACGGTGATGCAAAAAAATGGTGTGTCGCTGCTGATCGACGCCATGAGCTACCAGTACCTCGTGGGTGCAGAGATCGATTACAAGGAAGATTTGCAAGGCGCGCAGTTTGTGATCCGCAACCCCAATGCGGAGACCACCTGCGGTTGCGGTTCCAGCTTCAGCATGTAAAAATGGCGTTTTGTGAATACGGCCCCAGAAAAAGAATCCACGCCCGTATCAAGCCCCGCCACGCCTGACGAGCCGCAGCTTCGCATCCTGCTGTGGCTGGTGGCGGTGGGGTTTTTCATGCAGACGCTGGATGCGACCATCGTCAACACCGCCCTGCCCGCGATGGCGCGCAGCCTCAACACCAGCCCCTTGCGCATGCAGACCGTGCTGGTGGCGTATTCGCTGACCATGGCCGTCCTGATTCCCATCTCGGGCTGGGTGGCCGACCGTTTTGGCACGCGCCGCGTGTTCATGGGCGCCATTCTCGTATTCACGCTTGGTTCGCTGCTGTGCGGCCTGTCGTATACGGTGCCGCAACTCGTCGCTGCCCGCGTGGTGCAGGGTGCGGGCGGTGCGCTGATGTTTCCTGTGGGGCGGCTGGCGGTGTTGCGTGCCTACCCGCGCGACCGCTTTCTGGATGCCATGAGTTTTGTTGCCATTCCCGGCCTGATCGGGCCGCTGCTGGGGCCTACGCTGGGCGGTTGGCTGGTGCAGATGGCTTCGTGGCACTGGATTTTTTTCATCAACCTGCCGGTAGGGCTGGTGGGCTGGGCGGCATCTTTGCGCTACATGCCCGACTTTCGCGGCACCGATGTGCCGCCGCTGGACAAGGGCGGCTACGCGCTGCTGGCGCTGGGCATGATGCTGGTGTCGCTGTCGGTGGATGTGATGGCCGATTTTCCGGGGCCGAAGGTGCTGATCGTGATTGCCGTCGTGTTCGGCCTCGCGAGCCTGGCAGCGTATTGGCTGCGCGCGGCGCGCCAAGACCGTCCGCTGTTCTCGCCCAGGTTGTTTGCCGTGCCAGCGCTTTCCATTGGCCTGCTCGGCAACCTGTTTTCGCGCCTGGGCAGCAGTGGCGTGCCGTTCCTGATCCCGCTGCTCATGCAATTGAAGTTGGGCTACCCACCCGCGCAAGCGGGCATGATGATGTTGCCCATTGCCAGCGCGGGCATGCTGGTCAAACGCTTTGCCACCTGGTCGATCACGCGCTACGGTTACCGCCGTGTGCTGGTACTCAACACCCTGTCGGTGGGTTTGCTGATTGCCAGTTTCAGCCTGCTGCCCTACGAACCTTTGTGGCTCATGCTGCCGCATTTGGCTATTTTTGGTGCGAGCAATTCGCTGCAGTTCACCGCCATGAACACGCTGGTGCTGCGCGACCTCAACAGCCAGCAGGCCAGCAGCGGCAACAGCCTGTTGTCGATGACGCAAATGCTCGCCATCAGCCTGGGCGTGGCGCTGGCTGGCACGCTGCTGGTGGGCTTTAGCAACTGGTGGCAACAGCGCACGGGGCAGGCGCAGGCACTGCAGGCGTTTCAGGCAGCGCTGGTGTGCATGGGAACCCTTACGCTGGCATCGGCCTGGATCTTCTGGCAGCTTTCGCCGCAATCGGCGATGTACCGGCGCATCCACGCGCACGGTGCGCTGAACGTGGCGGATTGAGTCTGATTCGCATCCCAAGCTGAAAAATAGCAAAAAAACGCTTTTTAATCAGGTGTTTACCGTCGGCTGCAAAAACTCTGGTCAACACTGCGACTACACTTGTTGACTGAGTGTTTCTGCTGTCTGCCTGCCATGAACATGCCCCGCCCCAAAACCCTGTTGATGTTTTCAGTCGTTGTTGCGCTGATAACCATCGTGCTCAATATGGGTGCCTGGTACGTTACAGGCTC
>JAUNUE010000090.1:6522-7417 GCA_030538335.1 Allobrachymonas sp.
TTGTCTGACGGTGTGGAGTCGTTTGTCAATCTGGCGGGCGCCGTGTTTGCCTTGATCATGGTGACGGTGGCCGAACGTCCGGCAGACGTGGAGCACCCGCACGGCCACCACAAGGCAGAATACTTTGCCTCCGCCTTTGAAGGCTTCCTGATTTTTGCCGCCGCCCTTGCCATTATCTGGACGGCAGTGCAGCGCCTGATGCACCCCCAACCGCTGGAGCAGCTTGGCTGGGGCATGGCCTTGTCGATGCTGAGCACGGCCATCAACGGCGTCATGGCCTGGGTGCTGCTCAAGGGTGCCAAAGCACACAAATCCATTGCGCTTGAAGCAGATGGCAAGCACCTGCGTACCGACGTTTACACCTCGTTTGGCGTGATTGCCGGCATCGGCCTCGTCACGGTCACGGGCTGGCAGTGGCTCGATCCGGCAGTGGCCATTCTGGTGGCGCTGAACATTCTGTACGAAGGCTGGGGCCTGGTGCATGCCTCCAGCCACGGCCTGCTCGACCACAGCGCCAGCGCCGAAACCAATCAGACCATCCAGCGCATCCTGCAGAATTTTCAGAAGCCGGATGCACCTAACCAACCGCCGGTGCATTTTGACCACGTGGTGACGCGCGCGGCGGGCCAGCGCAATTTCGTCTCGATGCACCTGCACCTGCCCGCGCAATGGACGCTGGGCGAAGCCGCCGAGCTGCGCAACCAGGTCGAAAAAGCCCTGCTGGCCGAACTGCCCACGCTGCACGCCACCATCGAACTGATGCCGCGCAATGTTGAGCCGGTGGAAGTGCTGCTCAACAAGCCCCTTTACGGCACTACGGATGCAGCAGGCCAGGGCACCGAAATGCCTGTTTGAGCGCCTTCAGGATGCAGGGTGAATTAACCCGTAGCCACCC
>JAUNUE010000091.1 GCA_030538335.1 Allobrachymonas sp.
AAACCCGGCATTGCCACCGTGGGCAAGCCCTGGGTGGTGGGTGGGGGCGCATGGCCCGAAATGCAGTTTGACGGCAGCGTGTTCACCTTCAAACCCCAGCGTGACGATGGCTGGCTAGGCAATATCGGCGAAATCCGCATCGTCGCTGCAGCCCTGCCGCGCGAGAAGTGGTTGACTTCACGACGTAGCAGTTAAAAACGGTGCCCAGGCAAACTCCACCGGCACTCAAAACAGCGCCTGTGGAGTTTCTTTTTTGAGATCATTTGCATCAGAACAAACCCTGTACCAGCTACCCGCCTGCTGGCTCTGCTGACAAGGCATGGTGGACGGGACAGGATTTTGCTGTGCATAAGCAAAGGGTAGCAAGACCCTGAAAATTTCCGGACAAACGGAAACAGTTCGGCAGTCTAGATTGGCACCGATTTTGCTATCACATCCAGCCCCAACCACTTGTGCGCTGCCATGGTCAGGCGCTGGTGCGCAGCGGTAGCCAGCAATGTGAGCTGGCCGCGCGGAGCATCTTCTTTTTCAGGACGTAGCAGGTTTTTTTCCTGCAGCAAACGGTACGTCTGCCGCGCCACTGGCACGCCGGGTTCGACCAGTTGCACCGCACTGCCCACGATGGCCTGCAGCACGTCACTGGCAAACGGATAGTGCGTGCAACCCAGCACCAGCGTGTCGATGCCATCTGCATCCTCTTGATTGGCAAAGGGACGCAGCAAGTCGGTATAGCGTCGACACAGGCTTTCGACCGTTTCGCCATCGGGATTCGCCTTGCCGTCCAGCGCGTTCTCTATTGCCAGCGCCAGGCCATTGCACGCCTGTATGCGCACCGTGCGTTCACCCTGCCATTTGGCTACCAATTGCTTGAACTTGTCGCTGCCGATGGTGCCTTGCGTTGCCATGATGCCGATCTGCCCCGTGCGTGTGGCCTGTGTGGCGGGCTTGAGCGCAGGTTCAATGGCAACCAGCGGCAGATGGGGCCAGGTGGCGCGCAGCAGTTCCACCGCCTGTGCCGTGGCGGTGTTGCATGCCACCACCAGCGCCTTGATGTGGTGCGTGTCGATCAGGTAGCGCACCACTTGCAAGCTGCGCTGCTCCACCTCGCTTTTGCTGCGCTCGCCATACGGTGCCCAGGCCGTATCGGCGAGATAGACAAAGTCTTCGTGCGGCAGTTGCGCCAGCAAGGCGCGCAGCACGCTCAAGCCGCCAACGCCGCTGTCGAAAACGCCGATGGGCAAGTGCTGCATATTGTTAGAGGCAATTAACGTCGCAACGAGGCGGAAAGAACCCAAAAACGCAGCCTTGGGACATCCGGCTGAACCAATGGTCAGGCGATTTTTCTAAAAAGGCGCGCATGATCGGTAAACGTGAAGGTGAGCTTTATTTCATTTTCAGACTCAAGTTCAAAAACACATTGCGCAATGCGCCCTGTTGATGACCAAACAGCAGTAAATGAAAGTTGTTGTGGCAGATATTGAATATTGGAAACCTCTGCAATTTCTCCATCGTACCTATCTTGTGCTGCCACAACAATCTTGCCATTCTCTTCCCGAACAGAATATTCAACCTCTGATGTATATTCGTCTGGGCCAACCCAAACACCTACAAATTTGTTCATGGGGAAATTGCCTAACGTTGGAGGCAACCGGCGTCGGAATGTGAAGCACTGAAGGTGCCCAAAAGCGTAGCTTTTGAGCGTCTAGTTGACCGAGAGGTTAGATGGAGGATCATGGCAGAAGCTCTGGGTCACCAAATAGCTGGAACAGAATGTGCTGTAACGCAAACTGGTTGCAGCCACGCTTTTGAAGCACACCACCTTCTTGCAAGGCTTCCAATTCCCACCCTTCTTCGGCGTCTGACCAGTAAAGAGCGTTACCGTCTTTTTCGGCGATGACCCAAACAGATTCACCGGGGTTGTTGGTAACTGGAACTTGCCTAGGTTGAACCTGGATGCTTGCAAAGCACTTCCGATGTTTGGGGTGAAGATGTTGAAACTCTTGTTGAAGAATTGACTTTACTTCTTCAAGGGTTGCTAGTCGCCAAGTTGTCATGCCTTTAACCACCTAACGTATGGATTTCATGCAACAGTAATGGCCAGCCCCTTGAACTCCCCCGTGGCAATGCGCTTTTGCCATTCGCGCGGGCCGGTTTCATGGGCGTTGGTGCCGCTGGCATCGACCGCCACGGTCACGGGCATATCGACCACATCAAATTCGTAGATGGCTTCCATACCCAGGTCTTCAAAGCCCACCACGCGCGCTGCCTTGATGGCCTTGCTGACCAGGTAAGCCGCGCCGCCCACGGCCATGAGGTAGGCGCTTTGGTGCTTCTTGATGGCCTCCACACCTGTGGGGCCGCGCTCGGCCTTTCCGATCATGGCAATCAGGCCGGTTTGCGCCAGCATCATCTCGGTAAAGCCGTCCATGCGCGTGGCGGTGGTGGGGCCTGCGGGGCCTACCGCTTCATCGCGCACGGCATCAACCGGACCCACGTAGTAGATCACGCGGTTGGTAAAGTCCACCGGCAACTTCTCGCCTTTTGCCAGCATCTCGGCAATACGCTTGTGCGCGGCGTCGCGACCGGTAAGCATCTTGCCGTTGAGCAGCAGGGTTTGGCCAGGCTTCCACGCGGCGACCTGTTCTTTGGTGAGCGTGTTCAAGTCCACACGCTGGCTTTTTTGCGTATCGGGTGTCCAGTCCATCTTCGGCCACAAATCGAGGCTCGGTGGATCAAGATATACGGGGCCGGAGCCATCAAGCACCACATGCGCGTGGCGCGTGGCAGCACAGTTGGGAATCATCGCCACGGGTTTGCTGGCAGCGTGGGTGGGGTACATGGAGACCTTCACGTCGAGCACGGTGGTCAAGCCGCCCAAACCTTGCGCACCGATGCCCAGTGCATTGATCTTCTCGTAAAGCTCCAGCCGCAGTTCTTCGACTTGCGTGAGTGCTTCTCCTTTGGCAGACTTGGCCTGCAACTGGTACATGTCGAGGTCTTCCATCAGGCTTTGCTTGGCCATGAGCATGGCTTTTTCTGCCGTACCGCCCACGCCTATGCCCAGCATGCCCGGCGGGCACCAGCCCGCACCCATTTGCGGCACGGTCTTGAGCACCCAATCGACCAGGCTGTCGCCGGGGTTGAGCATGGCGAACTTGGTCTTGTTCTCGCTGCCGCCACCCTTGGCCGCCACGGTAATGTCAAGCGTGTGGCCGGGCACGATCTCGGTAAAGATCACCGCCGGCGTGTTGTCGCGCGTGTTCTTGCGGGCAAAGTGCGGGTCGGCCACCACGCTGGCACGCAGACGGTTGTCGGGGTGGTTGTAGGCGCGGCGCACGCCTTCGTTGATGGCATCTTCCAGGCTACCGGTAAATCCCTCCCAGCGCACATCCATGCCGATTTTCAAAAACACGTTGACGATGCCCGTGTCCTGGCAGATCGGGCGGTGGCCCGTGGCGCTCATCTTGCTGTTGGTAAGGATTTGCGCCATCGCATCCTTGGCGGCGGGGCTTTGCTCACGCTCATAAGCACGCACCAGATGCGCGATGTAATCAGCCGGGTGGTAGTAGCTGATGTATTGCAAGGCAGCGGAAATGGTCTCGATCAGATGGGCCTGGGTAATGGGTTTTGCTGACATGGTTTTGGGGAACAAAGTGTGGGAAAGGGCTACAACAAGTGCTTCATGCAAGCCTGCTATTGTGGCACCTCCCCGCCAAGCCCTTTAAACCCCCATGCAAACCTTTGACGCCCCAAAACTGGCCACCGATCTGGACCAACTGGCGCAGTCGTTCAGCAGATGCAGTGACGTCCATGCTCCGTGCTTTGTCCTGCACTGTCCCAGCCGTAACTGGCAATGGCGTTGGCCCGATGCGCCAACCACACAGCAGCCGTATTTCATTGCCAGCGCCACCAAGCTCTACGTCACCACATTGGTCATGCAATTGCGCCACGAAGGCAGCCTGGCGCTGGATGCGCCCGCGCATACTTACCTGCCACCGGGATTGATGGATGGCCTGCACTGCATGCACGGGCAGGATGCCAGCAAGCAGATCACCGTGCGCCACTTGCTGGCGCATACCTCGGGGCTGGCTGACTACTTTGAGCAAAAGCAGAGAGACGGAAAATCGCAGTTTGAAAAGGCGCTGGCGCAAGACTTTGCCTGGTCACTGCAAGATGTGCTGCGCATCACCCGCGAAGAGATGCAGCCCCACTTTGCACCCGGCGCGCCGCAGCGGGCGCTTTACTCCGACACCAACTACCAGTTGTTGGGTGCCATTGTCGAGGCTTTGACCCACACCCCGCTGGAGCAGGCGATTGCACAGCGCATCACCTCACCTTTGGGTTTGCACGACACCTGGCTTTTTACGCAAAAGACCCTCAACCGTTACGACAGCGTGGCCAGGCTGCACAACGGCAGGCAGGCCATCCGCATCCCGCTGGCGATGGCGTCTGTGCGTGCCGATGGCGGCATGGTTTCCACCGCGCAAGACGGCATTGGCTTTTTGCAGGCCTTCATCGCAGGCGCACTCTTTCCAGCCAGCTATTTGCACGACATGCAGGCGCAATGGAACCACATCTTCCGTCCGCTGCAATACGGCGTGGGCATCATGCGTTTTGCCCTGCCCTGGTATTTTTCACCGTTTGCCAAAGTACCCGAAATGATCGGGCACTCGGGCGCATCAGGCACCGTGCTGTTTCATGTGCCGGAGCTGGATCTGTACGTCTCCGGCACCATCAACCAGATCGCCCGGCGCAGCCTGCCGTACCGGCTGATGACCAGCATGGTCTTGCAATGCCGCAAGGCATGGTCAGGCAAATAGGCCTTTGTGCCTTCTCATCAAAGCCGCCACCAATTTCAGCGAACGAACGTGCAGCCGTTTTTGCAAAGGCCCTCAGGGTTAGCGAGCATGACGCAAACACCAGTGCAATCCCCCACAGTAAGAGGGGCGTAAGTGCCCCCCAACACAGTATCCTTGTCTTGCCAGCCTGCTGCAAAACAAGGCAGGCTGACCAGAAAAAATACCCATTGATTTTTAGGAGACAACACATGGCAACATCAGGCGCAATCGAATCCATGCTGGTCGAAGACCGCGTTTTTGAGCCTTCGGAAGCGTTCAAGAAAGGGGCACACGTCCAAGGATACGATGCCTACAAGGCCCTGTGCGACGAAGCCGAAAAGGATTTTGAAGGCTTCTGGGCCCGCATCGCACGTGAGAACGTGAACTGGACCAAGCCGTTTACCAAGGTACTTGACGAATCCAACCCGCCCTTCTACAAGTGGTTTTACGACGGCGAGCTCAATGCTTCAGCCAACAGCCTGGATCGCCACATCGGCACACCGGTAGAAAATAAAACCGCCATCATTTTTGAATCTGACGACGGCAAGGTCAGCAAGGTCACCTACAAGGAATTGCTGGAGCGCGTGTGCCAGTTTGCCAATGCGCTGAAAGCAGAAGGCATCAAGACCGGCGACCGCGTGATCATCTACATGCCCATGGGCGTGGAAGGCGTGGTTGCCATGCAGGCCTGCGCGCGCTTAGGGATCACGCACAGCGTGGTGTTTGGCGGCTTCTCGGCCAAATCGCTGCAAGACCGCATTGTGGATGTGGGTGCGGTAGCTGTCATCACTGCCAACTTCCAGGTGCGTGGTGGCCGGGAACTGCCGCTCAAGGCGATTGTCGATGAGGCGTTGGGCATGGGCGGTTGCGAAAAGGTCAAGAGCGTGCTGGTGTACGAGCGCGTAGCCAAACCCTGCAATATGGTGGCAGGCCGCGACAAGACGTTTGCCGAGGCCACGAAAGGCCAAGCCACCACCTGCGAGCCGGTGCCGGTCAACGCCGAACACCCGCTGTTCATCCTTTACACATCCGGCTCCACGGGCAAACCCAAAGGTGTGCAACACTCTACCGGCGGCTACATCGCCTGGGCGCACACCACGATGAAGTGGACGTTCGACATCCGCCCCGAAGACATCTTCTGGTGCACCGCCGACATCGGCTGGATCACGGGCCACACCTATATCGCCTATGGCCCGCTGATTGCCGGTGCCACGCAAATCGTGTTTGAAGGCGTGCCCACCTACCCTGATGCCGGTCGCTTCTGGAAGATGATTCAGGATCACAAAGTCACCATCTTCTATACGGCACCTACGGCCATCCGTGCGCTGATCAAGGCTGCCGACAGCGACCCGAAAGTGCACCCCGACAACTACGATCTTTCCAGCCTGCGCCTGCTGGGCAGCGTGGGCGAGCCCATCAACCCCGAAGCGTGGATGTGGTACTACAAAAACGTGGGCGGCGAGCGCTGCCCGATTGTCGACACCTGGTGGCAAACCGAATCGGGGGGGCAACTCATTACCCCCATGCCCGCGGCCACCCCCCTGGTACCCGGTTCGTGCACACGTGGCCTGCCCGGCATCATCGCTGCCATTGTGGACGAACAAGGCAACGACCTGCCCGACGGCACCGGCGGCGTGCTGGTCATCAAGCGCCCCTGGCCGAGCATGATCCGCACCGTGTGGGGCGACCCGGATCGTTTCGTCAAAAGCTATTTCCCGCCCGAGTTCAAAGGCGCCTATCTGGCAGGCGACGCGGCCGTGTGCAGCGCCGACCGGGGCTACTTCCGCATTACCGGACGCACGGACGACGTGTTGAACGTCTCGGGCCACCGCATGGGCACGATGGAGCTGGAGTCGGCCCTCGTTGCCAAGAGCGACCTGGTGGCCGAAGCCGCCGTGGTGGGTCGCCCCGACGACGTGACCGGTGAAGCGATTGTGGCCTTTGTGGTACTCAAACGCGCCCGCCCCACCGGCGAAGAAGCGCAAGCCATCGCCAAGGAACTGCGCGATTGGGTATCCAAAGAAATCGGCCCCATCGCAAAACCGAAGGAAATCCGCTTTGGCGACAACCTGCCAAAAACCCGCAGCGGCAAGATCATGCGCCGCCTGCTGCGCAGCCTGGCCAAGGGTGAAGCCATCACACAAGATACGTCCACACTGGAGAACCCGGCCATTCTCGACCAGTTGGCGCAAAGCAACTGAGCCTGTTGCTTGTGTATCCTGAACCGCCCGCAAGGGCGGTTTTTTTATTGCTGCTTCATTTCCTACAATCGACCCATGCATCACGATTTTCCCCATACCGAATCGACCCAGCGCGTAGCCGCCGCCTTGGCTGCCTGCGGCCATGCGCACAAGCCCGTCATGCTTGACGATTCAGCCCGCACCGCGCACGAGGCTGCACAGGCTTTGGGTGTAGAGGTGGGCCAGATTGCCAAGAGCGTGATCTTTCGCAGCAAGACTCAAGAAACACCCCAAGCCGTGCTCGTCATCACTGCAGGCGACCAGCGTGTGGACGAAAAGAAGGTAGCCGCATTGGTGGGCCGCATG
>JAUNUE010000092.1:0-3734 GCA_030538335.1 Allobrachymonas sp.
GCGGCTGGCGGCCCAGCGTGATGCTGTATTTGTTGTCTTTGGGGATGACGCGGTAGTAGTCGGGGAACATGCCTTCGACCAGTTTGGTGACAAATTCCATCTTGCCGAAACGGAAGCGCGCCTGGTTGCTGGCGAATTGCAGTTCCAGCGGCTCGTCGCTGTCGCCCAGCAGGCGCTGCAGTTCGAGCACGGTCTTGCGCGGCAGGATGACTTCCTGCTTGGGCACCTCGGTATCCAGCTCAGCGCTGGCAAACGCCAGACGGTGGCCGTCGGTGGCGACGAGGCTCAAGGTCTTGCCTTCGGCCACGAACAAGATGCCGTTCAAGTAGTAGCGGATGTCATGCACCGCCATGGCAAACGACACCTGCGCCAGCAGGGTCTTGAGCGTTTTTTGCGGCACCGAAAACGCCGGACCAAAGTTTGCGGCCTCTTGCACCAGCGGAAAGTCTTCCGCGGGCAGCGTCTGCAGTGTGAACTTGCTTTTGCCGCCCTTGAGCACGGCCTTGCCGTCTTTCACGTCAAGCGACACGGTCTGGTCGGCGGGCATGCTGCGCAAAATGTCGATCAGCTTGCGTGCGCCCACGGTGGTTTGAAAGTCGCCCGCCTCGCCGCCGAGCGATTCGCTGGTGCGGATCTGGATTTCCAGGTCGCTGGCGGTGAGGCGTATGGCATCGCCCTGCTTGTGCAACAGGATGTTGGCGAGGATGGGCAGGGTCTGGCGCCGTTCCACCACGCCCGCGACCGATTGCAGGGCGCCGAGAACCTGGGCTTGGGGTGCTTTGAAGACTTGCATGATGAGTAACCGAGGGTTGTTCTGGAGGCAGTGCCGCGGGTGGCGGCCTGCATAATTGTTCCCCATTGTAGGATAAGTGCAGCCGTAGCGAATACCGCTGCGCAGCGCCTTTTTGCTGTCAGGAAGACCATGCTGATTGTTGACGAACCCGCCATCCACACCTGCTTCAGCATGGCTGAAGCCATTACTGCCGCGAAAGAAGCCGCGGTGCTGTATACCCAAGGCAAGGCGCAGGTGCCCCTGCGCACCAGCCTGGCCATCGGGCAGGAGCGCAACCGCGCCCTGTTCATGCCCGCTTACGTGAGTGGAGAGGCACCTGCGCTGGGCATCAAGATCGTGTCGGTGCTCCCTACCAACCGCGACAAGGGGCTGCCTACTATTCCCGCGCAGATGCTGTTGATGGATGCGGATACGGGCTTCATCACCGCCATGCTGGATGGCGAAGCACTGACCTGCCTGCGCACGGGCGCGGTCGTTGGCGCTGCCACCGAAATGCTGGCACGCAAAGATGCGCGCGTGATGGCGCTGATAGGCGCGGGCGGGCAGGCGCGGGCGCAGGCCGAGGCGGTGCTGGCCGTGCGCAAGATCGAGGAATTACGGATTTTTTCGCCGAGCAAAGAGTCGCGGTCAGCGCTGGCAGACGATTTGCAAAAACAGTATCCCGACCTGCGCGTGCGGGTGTGTGCATCGGCGCAAGCCTGCGTAGAAGGGGCCGACATCATCACCACCGTTACCACGTCCAAAACGCCCACTTTTCCGGCAGAAGCCATCAAGCCCGGCGTGCATATCAACGGCGTGGGTTCCTACACCCCTGATGCGGCGGAAATTGACGTGGCGCTGCTGCAGCGGGCGCAAGCCATCTATTGCGACACGCTCAACGGCGTGCTGGCCGAGGCGGGCGATGTGGTCATCCCCATGCAAAACGGTGCCCTGGCGCGCGAGCGCATCACGGGCGAACTGGGGCAACTGCTGCTGGGCCAGACGGCAGGCCGCACGGATGATGCCGACATTACCGTCTTCAAATCGGTCGGCTCGGCCGTGCTGGATGTGGTAACTGCACAGCAGATTTTTGCCAAGGCGCAGCAGATGGGGCTGGGGCGGCAGGTTTAAGAGCCTGTTCACAGCCTCGCCGCAGGATGCGCACAGAGCCAAAACCACGTCATTGCGAGGAGCGCAAAGCGCGACGCGGCAATCTTGTGACATGGCCGGGCAACAAGCAGATTGCCACGCCGCCTGCGGCGGCTCGCAATGACGTAAGGGCTTGGCACAGTGGGCCTGCGCCTTTCGGGTTGCTTTCAAAAAACTGCCATACGGCGCAATCGTCGGGCAGACACGCGCCTGCGGTTTGCGCACAAGGTTTGCAGCTTTTTGAAAAGCAACGCACCTCACGCGGAGATCGTGAACAGGCTCTCAGGATTTGCCCGGTTCGCGCGCCCCAGCAGGGAAGCCACATATGCAAAAGGGGTTTGTCGTCCTAAAATGGGGCATGTTTGCTGACAAGGCGCTTACCATTGCCGGAATCACGAAAAACAGCCCAAGGAACACGCCCTGACCATGCGAATTTTGATTGCAGAAGACGACCACATCCTCGCCGACGGCCTGATGCGCAGCCTGCGCGCCACCGGTGCGGTGGTTGATCACGTCACCAGCGGCAGCGAAGCCGAAGCCGCCCTGCTCACCAGCCAGGAATTTGACCTGCTGATCCTCGACTTGGGCCTGCCCAAAATGCACGGGCTGGATGTGCTGCGCAACCTGCGCGAGCGCGGCTCGCACCTGCCGGTGCTCATCCTCACCGCCGCCGACAGCGTGGAGCAGCGCGTAAAGGGGCTGGACTACGGCGCCGACGACTACATGGCCAAGCCCTTCAGCCTGCAGGAGTTGGAGGCGCGGGTGCGCGCGCTGGTACGCCGCGGCATGGGTGGCAGCAGTTCGCTCATCCGCCACGGCCCACTCACCTACGACCAAGCCGGGCGCGTGGCCAGCATCGACGGCAAGATGGTCGATTTGTCAGCGCGTGAACTGGGCCTGCTCGAAGTGCTGCTGCAGCGCAGCGGCCGTCTCGTCAGCAAGGAGCAACTGGTGGAGCGCCTGTGCGAATGGGGCGAAGAGGTGAGCAACAACGCCATCGAGGTCTACATCCACCGCCTGCGCAAGAAGATAGAAAAAGGGCCGATCCGCATCGCCACGGTGCGCGGGTTGGGGTATTGCCTCGAAAAAATCGCCAATTGATGGGCGCGCCGCAGCGCCAGCGCCATGCCCATCTTCAAGCGTGAACAACGCTCCCTGTTTGGCGAAATCCTCGACTGGATGCTGATTCCGGTGCTGCTGATCTGGCCGGTGAGTCTGGCGCTGACATGGTTTGTGGCGGCGAACATTGCCAACAAACCGTTTGACCGCTCGCTCACCGCCAATGCGCAGGTGCTGGCGCAACTGGTGCAATGGCATGACGATACCCTGTACGTGGCGCTGCCGCGGCAGGCGCGTTCGCTGCTGCAGGCCGATGGCGCCGAACAGGTGTTTTTCCAGATCCTCGGGCCGCAGGGCGAATGGCTGGCGGGCGAGCACCAGTTTCCGCAAGACGACAGCCACAAGGCGTTGGCGGTGGGCGAAACCACCATCGACGATGCCGTCATGCGCACATCCGCAGGGCGCCAGGTGGATGTGCGTGTGGTGCGCCTCAAGGCGATTGCGGGCGAAGTGCAGTTGCGCAACGACGACGAGCGCCGCGCGCGGCTGGTGACGATACAGGTCGCTGAAACGCGCGAAAAACGCTCGCAACTGGCGGCAGAGATCATCAAGGGCGTGATGTTGCCGCAGTTCGTGATCCTGCCCCTGGCCATGCTGCTGATCTGGCTGGCGCTGTCGCGCGGCCTCAAACCCCTGCACGAACTGCAAGACCGCATCCACGCCCGCCAGCCCGACGACCTGAGTCCGCTGGAGC
>JAUNUE010000092.1:3744-7326 GCA_030538335.1 Allobrachymonas sp.
AAGTTTCGCCGCTGGTGCATTCGGTCAACGAAATGATGGAGCGGCAGAAGGATCTGCTCGAAACGCAAAAACACTTTCTCGCCAACGCGGCGCACCAACTCAAAACGCCGTTGGCCGGTTTGCGCATGCAGGCCGATCTGGCGCTGCGGGGTGATGCCGATACCGAGGAATTGAAGCGTTCGCTGCAGCAAATCGGCCTGTCCAGCATCCGCGCCACGCACACGGTCAACCAGTTGCTGGCGCTGGCCCGCGCCGAAAGCTCGGCCCTGGTGCGCCAGCCCTGTAATATGGCGCACTTGGTGCAAGAGGTGGTGAAAGACTGTCTGCCGCACGCACTCGAAAAACGCATCGACCTGGGCTACGAAGGCGCCGAGCCCGACGCTGCGGGGGTCTGGGTGCAGGGCAACACCATCCTGCTCTACGAAATGGTGCGCAACCTGGTCGACAATGCTTTGCATTACACGCCGTCACAGCGCGATGACGGCGAGCCGGGCATGGTCACCGCGCGCGTCATGTCCGACCCGTTTGGGCAGGTGCTGGTGGTGCAGGTCGAAGACAACGGCCCCGGCATTCCCGCGGCAGAGCGCGAGCAGGTCTTCAAACCCTTTTACCGCACGCTGGGCAACGCAGCCGATGGCTCAGGCTTGGGCCTGCCCATCGTGCTAGAAATTGCCCGCCAGCACGGCGCCACCGTCACGCTCGACGATGCGCCCCTGCGCCAGGGTTGCACAGGTGCGCTGTTCAGCATCCGCTTTGCGTCGGTGCATCCGGCGGGTGCGTAGCTCACGGAGCACCACGCATTTTTACCCACAGAGATGTGGATAGTTAAACTGCAAATTTTGCAGACACCGTTCGCCCTGAGGTATCGAAGGGCAGCTTGCATCATGGCTTCGATACCCTTCGGCTTTGCTCAGGACAGACCTCAGACGAACGGATCAAAGATTCCTCCGCAGGCTATTTTCTGAAATAACTCTCAAAGCTATGCGGCCTCTGCAACTCTTCGGTAAATGAATTTCGTACGCCTGCGTGCGGGCAGCATGAAAAACTGCACAATGCCACCATGCTCCAAGAAACTCCTGACTCTCTCATCCGCCTGACCACGCTTGCCCACGGCGGCGGTTGCGGCTGCAAGATCGCGCCGGGCGTGCTGCAAGCCATCATGGCGCAGGTGCCGCAAGGCGTGCTGCCGCCGCAATTGCTGGTTGGCACCGAATCGTCCGACGATGCCGCCGTGTACCAGATCAACGCCACGCAGGCGCTGGTGGCAACCACCGATTTTTTCACGCCCATTGTGGACGACGCCCACGACTTTGGCCGCATCGCCGCCACCAACGCCTTGTCAGACGTGTACGCCATGGGTGCGCAACCGCTGCTGGCGCTGGCCGTGGTCGGCATGCCGCTCGACAAGCTGCCGCAGACGCAGATCGCCCGCATCCTGCAAGGCGGCGCTTCGGTGTGTGCCGAGGCAGGCATACCGCTGGCGGGCGGGCACTCCATCGACGTGGCCGAGCCGATCTATGGGCTGGTAGCGGTCGGGCTGGTCGATCCGCATCAGCTCAAAAAGAACAGCAGCGCCCAGGCCGGTGATGTGCTGGTGTTGGGCAAGCCGCTGGGCGTGGGCGTGCTGTCGGCGGCGCTTAAAAAAGGCGTGCTGTCACAAGCCGGTTATGCCGAGATGCTGCGCGCCACCACCACCCTCAACCGTGCAGGTACCGCGCTGGCGCAACTGCCTGGCGTACACGCCATGACCGATGTCACCGGCTTTGGCCTGGCCGGGCATTTGCTGGAAATGTGCCGAGGCTCGCAACTGGCCGCCCACGTGGAGTTTGGCCGGTTGCCCTTGCTGGCCGAAGCCGTGCAGCACGTGCAGGCAGGCATTGCCACGGGCGCTTCCACCCGCAACTGGGCGAGTTATGGGCGTGAGGTGCAGTTGCCCACTGACATGCCCGAATGGCAGCAAAAACTGCTCACCGACCCGCAAACCTCAGGCGGCCTGCTGGTAGCCTGCGCGGCTGATGCGGTGCCGCAGGTGCTGGATGCATTCCGCCAGCATGGTTGTGCGCAGGCGGCGGTGATTGGGGAAATGCGTGAAGGAGATGTGAAGTTGCATGTAGCTGCCTGAAAACGGTTTTGCCCGGCACAAGTTTTTCACCGCAGAGGCGCGGAGTACGCAGAGGTTCGCAGAGAAGAATATGGTTCTACCATTTCAGACATCATTTTCTGATGCGTGCGTTTTCAGTAATCCACATCGCCAGTATCCAGGCATGTTTTCTGCACTCAAAACCCTTGTTTATATCCAGATTGCGCCGGATTGGTTGGTCGTGAAAAATGTCAAAACAGGCGTATCTGTTGCTGATGTTCCCGAACTGGCTATCAGTCTGCTACCTCATCCGAAAATTCTTGCAGTGGGCGCAGAGGCCAGAAAAGTGGCTGCTGAACAGGCGGCGCAAGTGGTCAATCCGTTTGCCCACCCCCGCTCATTGGCATCAGATTTTGTAGTAGCGGAGCAGCTTATCAAGCATCAACTACGTAAGGTGTTGTCGCCTAGCTGGTTGTCTGTCGCCCCGCATATTGTGATCCATCCTCTCGGTTCACCTGAAGGTGGTTTTACACAGGTAGAGCTGAGGGCATTTCATGAAATGGCCCGTGCTGCGGGTGCTTCCAGCGTTTTTATCCATACTGGCGCGATCCTGGCTGATCATGAGCTGTTGTCGCTCAAACTGCCAAATGGATAACTGGCGCAATACATGCGGCAGAATCTCCTTGCGGAGGTTCTGCCCTACGACAATCGGGCATGTAATTTCTCTGCGAAACTCTGCGTACTCCGCGCCTCTGCGGTGAATGCCTTTTTCCATTTTTCGGAGCTTTGACCCATGCCCCGTACCCTGCCCGGCGCTTTGGCGCGTGTCCCCTTCCCCGTAATCGGTGCGCCGATGTTCATCATCAGCACGCCTGCGCTTGTTATTGCCCAGTGCAAAGCGGGCATCGTGGGCAGCATGCCGGCGCTCAACGCGCGGCCGGCTTCGCAACTGGATGAATGGCTGGCCGAGATCACCGAGGCGCTGGTAGCACACAAAGCTCGTAAGTCGGAACCGCGCAGCGATTCCGACGCATGCATCTCTTGAAAGTTCCACATGCGGCAGAATCTCCTGACAGAGGTTCTGCCCTACCGCAGCAACGCCATCAGTGAACCACGCTGAAACGAAAAAGGGGCAAACGCATGTTTGCCCCTTTTTGTCTCTGGCGAAAAACCAGTCAAGCCGCTTTGGTTTTGGCCTTGTCAATACCCCGGTTGATGACCCACTGCTGCGCGATCGACAGGATGTTGTTGGTCAACCAGTACAGCACGAGACCGGCGGGGAAGAAGAAGAACATCACCGCAAAGCCCAGCGGCATCAGCCACATCATCTTGGCTTGCGTCGGGTCGGCCGGTTTGGGGTTGAGCCACACCTGCAGCAGGCTGGAGGCCGTCATCAGCGCGGGCAGGATGAAGTACGGGTCGGGGATGGACAAGTCCTTTACCCACAGAATCCACGGTGCGCCACGCATTTCAGCGGTAGCTTGCAGGGCCGAATAGAGGGC
>JAUNUE010000093.1 GCA_030538335.1 Allobrachymonas sp.
GGTGATTGATGGTGCGCTGTTCCAGCACGAAGTTGAAGCGCGCCAGGTCATGGCCGTGCCCTCGTTGTTCTTGAACGGCGAACTGCTGGCCAATGGCCGCATGGACGTGGAAGAAATCATTGCCAAAATCGACAGCGGCGCAGCCGCCCGCAGCACCGCCAAGCTGCACGACAAGGCCCCCTACGATGTGCTGGTGGTGGGTGGTGGCCCGGCAGGTGCGGCGGCCGCCATTTACGCGGCGCGCAAGGGCATCCGCACCGGGTTGGTAGCCGAGCGCGTGGGCGGACAGGTGCTTGATACGCTCGACATCGAAAACCTCATTTCCGTGCCCCATACCGAAGGCCCCAAGCTGGCATCGGCCCTGCAGGAGCACGTGCGGCAGTACGATGTGGATGTGATCCCGCTGCAGCGCGGCGCCAGCCTGCGCGGCGCGGCCACGCCCAACGAGCTGATCGAACTGCAACTGGCCAGCGGCATTACGCTCAAGGCCAAGACCGTGGTGCTGGCTACCGGCGCCCGCTGGCGCGAAATGCGCATCCCCGGCGAGGGCGAATACAAAACCCGCGGCGTGGCGTTTTGCCCGCACTGCGACGGCCCGCTGTTCAAGGGCAAGAAGGTGGCCGTGATTGGCGGCGGCAACTCGGGCATCGAGGCCGCGATTGATCTGGCGGGCATCGTCGAGCACGTGACCGTGTTCGAGTTCATGCCCGAACTGAAAGCCGACGCGGTGCTGCAGAACAAGCTGCGCAGCCTGTCCAATGCCCGCGTACTCACCAATGTGCAGCCGGTCGAAGTACTGGGCGACGGCAAACGCGCCACCGCCCTGCGCTACAAAGACCGCGTGACCGAGGTGCTGCACGAAGAAGAACTGGCCTGCGTATTTGTGCAGATCGGCCTGCTGCCCAATACCGACTGGCTCAAAGGCACGCTCGACCTCAACAAGATGGGCGAGATCGTCGTCGACGCGCATGGCCGCACCAGCCTGCCGGGCGTGTTTGCCGCAGGCGACTGCACCACCGTGCCCTACAAGCAGATCGTCATCGCCATGGGTGAAGGCGCCAAGGCTGCGTTGTCGGCGTTTGACTACCTGATCCGCGGCGGGCAGGCGACATAAAGCTGACCTCCTTGCTCACCGCAGAGGCGCAGAGTTTCGCAGAGCTACAAATTTCTCTCCGTTCTGAGAAAAGGGTATTGAGGCAAGCTGGTTACCAGAGCAGGCCGGGCGGTACCTTGCGAGCCAACCAGCCAGTGGCTTACCTCTCTTTCTTTGCCGCCTCTGCGCGCACTGCGCCTCTGCGGTGAAGCCGCATCGGGTTAATCGCGTAAGTCGGAACCTGCGCAGCAGATTTCGCCGTATGTGAAGGTTCAAGAGGAAGAGCATGCGCAGGAATCGCCTTCGGCGGTTCCAACTACGCATGCGGCTTACGCGCACCTCCCCGTCATTGCGAGCCGCCGTCAGGCGGCGTGGCAATCTTTTCAACACAGGGCTGGGTGCGCCGCCCAACAGATTGCCACGTCGCGCGTTGCGCTCCTCGCAATGACGCTGATATTTAAAACGGCAGTGCTGCGCTTTGCGCTCCTTGCAATGACGCAGGTCAAGCGCCATGCAGGCCCTGCGGGCAGGCTCTTATCGCGGCATGCCCGGAAAACCACCGCCCATTCCCCCCATGCCGGGCAGGCCGCCGAGCCGCTTCATCATCTTCATGAAGCCGCTACCTTTCATCTTCTTCATCATCTCCTGCATCTGCCCGAATTCCTTGAGCAGGCGGTTGACTTCGTGCACCTCCACCCCCGCGCCGGTGGCGATGCGGCGCTTGCGCGTGGCCTTGATGATGTCGGGCTTTTTGCGCTCTTGCTGCGTCATGCTGCAGATGATGCCTGCCTTGCGGCGAATGTCGCGCTCGGCCTTGTCCATATTGGTTTTTTTGGCGCGTTCGGCCAGTTGCGCGGGCAGGCTGTCGATCATGCTTGACAAGCCACCCATCTGCTTCATCTGCTGCAGTTGCGCGAGGAAGTCGTTGAGGTCAAAGCTGTCGCCGCTCTTGACTTTTGCGGCCAGTTTTTCGGCCGCCTGCAAGTCGACATTGGCCGTGACCTGCTCGACCAGCGCCACGATGTCGCCCATGCCGAGAATGCGCCCGGCGTGGCGTGTGGCATCGAACACTTCCAGACCGTCCATCTTTTCGCTGGTACCGGCAAACTTGATCGGCGCGCCGGCAATCTGACGCACCGACAGTGCCGCACCGCCGCGCGAGTCGCCGTCCATTTTGGTAAGCACAATGCCGGTGAGCGGCAACGCCTCTTTGAAGGCTTTGGCGGTGTTGGCGGCGTCCTGGCCTTGCATGGCATCGACCACCAGCAAGGTTTCCACAGGCGTGACGGCTGCGTGCAGCGCCTTGATTTCTGCCATCATGGCTTCGTCTATCGCCAGCCGTCCGGCGGTATCGACCAGCAGCACGTCGAAATAATGCCTGCGGGCGTGGTCAAGCGCGGCACGGGCAATATCAGCGGGTTTCTGGTCAGCCGTGCTGGGGAACCATTCAGCACCGACCTGTTGCGTGACGGTTTTGAGCTGCTCGATGGCGGCCGGGCGGTACACGTCGCCCGAGACCGTAAGCACCTTTTTCTTGCGCTTTTCGATCAGGTGCTTGGCGAGCTTGGCCGTGGTGGTGGTTTTGCCCGCGCCTTGCAAACCTGCCATAAGAACAACCGCAGGCGGTTGCGCCACCAGGTTGAGGTCGGCAATGCCCTCGCCCATGGTGGCGGCCAGTTCCTTGTTGACGATGCCGACCAGCGCCTGCCCCGGCGTGAGGCTGCCGAGTACCTCTTGCCCCAGCGCCTGCTCCTTGATGCGGGCGATAAAGTCGCGGACTACGGGCAGGGCCACGTCGGCCTCCAGCAGCGCCATGCGCACTTCGCGCAGCATGTCGGCCACGTTGCTTTCGGTGATGCGGGCCTGGCCGCTGATGGTTTTGACCAGGCGCGAGAGTTTGTCGGTAAGGGCAGAAGCCATGGGTATCAGAAAATCAGTCTATATATAGAGAGGCCGTGAAAAGGCTTTGAAGGCCAATGGTACGGCATTGTCAGCGCAGTGGCGCCAGCTTTGCGCAGGAAGATGTAATATGCCCGCCATGCGTTACTTCCTGGTTCTTGTGGTGCTGGTGGTGGTTGTTCAGGTCTTGCAGCGTGTGGTACGCGGCCTGCGACAAGGCACGGGGCCAACCAGGCAGCGCACCATCGCCCAACCCACCGTAGCATGCGCAAGCTGTGGCGTGCATGTGCCGCAACAGGAGGCAGTTTTTGAGGCGGGCCAGGCCTATTGCTGCCGCGCGCATGGGGCCCTTGGCCCGGCGCAAGACATGAAGAACTCCTAGCACCATGGGCAGCAAGACTTCCCCTGCTTTCCTGTCATCAGACGCCATGGATGACATATCGGCCCAGCCGTGGATCCAGAGCACCCTGAGCCAAGACGAATTGCCCGTCTTTGCGTCCGACGCCGTGACCGATGGGCGCATCTGGCAAGGCTTCATGACGGCGCGGCTGATGGTGGCCCTGTTGCTGCTGGCCCTGCAGGCGCTGGCGGTTTTTTTCCGCAGCGGCACGACGCCTGTCTGGCTGATCGGGCTGTGCGTGGCCTATGCGGTTGTCACGTTGGCAACACGCCTGTTCATGGCGCCAGCGCCCACCGGCCAGCCGTTCGAGCCTTACTGGCCCATCACCGTCGGACTGGATTTGCTGGTGTATTTTTTGCTGGTCTGGTTTACACAAGGGGAAATAGCCAATTACCTGCCCTTGCTGGCATTGCCACCGGTGATCTGCGCCGTATTGGGCAATTGGCGCACCACCCTCTTCACGGCCCTGTTAGCCGCCTTGCTGATTGGCATTGCAAGCTGGAAAAGCAACCGCCACCTGGGCGGCGATGACCAGATCATGCGTTACGCCATGGTGGCGCTGTACGTGCTGGCCACGTTCTTGCTGACCTCGATGCTGCACCGCATGGCGCGCAACTTTGGCTTGCAGCAACTGCGCTCGCAGGCCAGCCAGCAACTGCTGCGCTTGCAGGAACGCATCCAGGACATGGTGGCCCAAAGCGTGAACGACGGGGTGGTGGTGATTGCCGGAGCGGGGCGCGTGCGCGCCATCAACCAGGCCGCCAAACAGATGCTGCACGTATCACATGGGGCAGCGTTGACCGGCAAGCCCTTGCACGAGGTGCCTGAGCTGCGGCCCTTGAGCTATCTGATCAACCAGAGCTTTGCCGACGGCGAAGGGCTGTCTTCCGAGGTATTGCTGTTCCCCGAGGCCGAACACCCCACCCATCTGATGGTGCGCACACGCCTGTCGTTGCCTGCCTCCGACGGCACCTGGAACGAGCCGCTGTGCCTGCTGTATCTGGAAGACATGCAGGCGCTGCAGGAAAGGGTGCGCATGGAAAAGCTCGCAGCCATGGGCCGCATGTCGGCTGCCGTGGCGCACGAGATCCGCAACCCGCTGGCGGCCATTGGCCAGGCGTCCCAACTGCTGAACGAGGAAATTGACCAGCCCTTGCAAAAGCAACTCAACAGCATGATCCAGGCCAATGTCCAGCGCCTGGGACGCATCGTCAGCGATGTGCTCGACATTGCCCGCATGCAGCAGCAGGCGGCTGACGCGCCCCTGGTGGTGCTGGACGATGCCGTGCAAGAGATGTGCAAGGAATGGCAAGCCCAGCATGCCCCTGTCGGGAACGTGCGCTTTGACTTGCAGTGTGCCGGATTGCAGGTGAAATTTGATCCGGAACACTTGCGGCGCGTGCTGGTCAACCTGCTCGACAACGCACAACGACACGGACAGCAAGGCGATCAGGCGCTGGTCATTGTGGCCAGCCGCCAGGAGCAAGGCATGGCACAACTGATGGTCTGGAGCCGCGGCGCGCCCTTGCCGGGTGCCGTGCAGGCGCGGCTGTTCGAGCCGTTTGCTGCGGGCCCGAGCCGTTCTACCGGACTGGGCTTGTATATTTGCCGCGAACTTTGCCAGCGTTACCAAGGCGACATCCACTACCACCGCATTCCGGCTGGCTGGTTCAGCCAGCGCGCCGACTCGCAGGCCGAAGAAGGCAACGCCTTCGTCGTGCTGCTGCCAGTGGCGGACAATAACGCCAAAGACCCAAGCCCATTGCCTCATCTCCCGTCTCAGGAACCGATTTAGTGAGCAACAACCACCAACAACCCGCCCGTTTGCTGGTCGTGGACGACGAGCCCGACCTGCTGACCCTGTACGAAATCACCCTCAAGCGCTGCGGCTACCAGGTGCAAACGGCAGCCGATCTGGAGCAGGCGCGCGCCTTGCTGGCCGAGCAACGGTTTGACGTGCTGGTTACCGATATGCGCCTGCCCGACGGACAAGGACTGGAGCTGATCGAATGGCTGCAGGCCAGCCAGCGCAAGGAGCGCGGCATCGTCATCACCGCCTATGGCTCGGCCGACAACGCCGTGCGGGCACTGAAGGCGGGCGCTTTTGACTATTTGAGCAAACCCGTCAACCTCGACCAGTTTCGCAGCGTGGTGGCACAAGCCATCCACGCGGGCGAATCGGTGCACATGGTCGATCTTGCCCCCTCCGTCCCCGAACCCCCGAAACCTGCCGACACGCAAACGCCTGCAGCAGCGCCACCCGACTCGGCTGCCGCCTCTGCCCCTGTTGCCGCGTTGAAGCATATGGTGGGCGGCGGCACCATGATGCAGCAGCTCAAGGCCACGCTGGTGAAAGTAGCGCCCAGCATGGCGCCGGTATTGATCCTGGGTGAATCGGGCACGGGCAAGGAACTGGTCGCGCGCGCCCTGCACCAGTGCAGCCACCGCGCCGACAAGCCGTTTGTGGCCGTCAACTGCGGCGCCATTCCCGAGACCCTGCTCGAAGCCGAGTTTTTTGGTGCCAAAAAAGGCGCTTACACCGGCGCCGTGGCCGACCGCGAAGGCCTGTTCCAAAGCGCCACTGGTGGCACGCTGTTTCTGGATGAAATAGGTGACCTGCCCCTGGCAATGCAGGCCAAGCTGTTGCGCGCGATCCAGGAGCGGCAGGTGCGGCCTTTGGGTGCCGCGCAGGAAATCCATGTGGATGTGCGCATCGTCAGCGCCACACACAAGAACCTGGTCAACATGGTGCAGGCGGGACAGTTCCGCCAGGACTTGTATTACCGCCTCAACGTGATTGAGATGCGCGTGCCGCCCTTGCGTGAGCGGCGCGAAGACATCCCGGCCCTTGCCCAGGCCTTGCTCGACAAGATCACCGAGGGCGGTTCGGGCGACCACCGACCTTTCATGACGGCGGCTTTTCTGGAGCGCTTGCAAAGCCTGCCGCTGCCCGGCAATGTGCGCGAGCTGGAAAACACCCTGCACCGCTGCTGGGCCTTGAGCGACGGGCATACGCTGGATGCCCCGTTGCTGGACAGTGCCACGCCCATTGCCTTTGCACCAGCCGAGCACGCCCCGCCCGCAGCACAGACGGTAGCGTCGCCCCCTTCTGCCGCCCCCGTGCCGCTGCCCCCCTCCGGTTTCGCGGCTGCGCCTGCTTCTGAAAGCGCGCCCGTCATGCCCGCGCCCACAGGCGACGCCGTTGAGCGGCCCTTGCAAGCCCACGAAATGCCGCTACCCTGCGATCTCGACGCTTTTGTCGGCACCCACGAAAAAGCGCTGCTGCTGCGCGCGCTGCAACAAACCAAATTCAACCGCACGGCGGCTGCCGCCCTGCTGGGCCTGAACCTGCGGCAAATCCGCTACCGCATGGAGCGTCTGGGCATCCACGACGACGACGACACGCCATGACCAGCCAAGGTCACGGCACATGGAACCAGGGCTGGTGGAGCGCCGCCCACCACCAGCCTTCGCCCAACTTCGGCCCCCGGCCTGCGCATGCCTGCATTGACCTGCTGGTGCTGCACTCCATCAGCCTGCCGCCCGGCGAATACGGCACTGGCTGCATCGACCGCCTGTTTGCCAACACGCTGGACTTTGATGCGCACCCCTACTTCCAGCAAATCCGCGGGCTGGAAGTTTCGGCGCATTTTCTCGTGCGCCGCGACGGCACCATCACGCAATACGTGAGCTGTGACGACCGCGCCTGGCATGCGGGCAACTCCTGCTGGCGCGGGCGCGAACAGTGCAACGACGACTCGATCGGCATCGAACTCGAAGGGCTGGAAGGCACGCCGTTTGCCGATGCGCAATACCCCGCGCTGGCCCGGCTGGCGCAGGCTGTTGCGGCGCACTATCCGCTGCGGCATGTGGCGGGCCACGAGCACATTGCGCCTGGGCGCAAGTTCGATCCGGGTGCGGCTTTTGATTG